>CAVHNP010000129.1:0-2271 GCA_963637505.1 Prevotella sp. CAG:279 | reverse complement strand
TAGGGCCGTTGCTCATCTCCTGGAGAATGACATAATCCCATTTCTCATTCCGCAAGGCAGCCTGGGTAAGGCCGCCCATCTTGGTGGCCGGATTTAACTGCTCCGCCAGGCGGGCACCACCACGGGTGTGATGGATTACCTCCGCACCGGTCAGTTCTGACAGGATGGAAGGGAGGTCATTAACGAATATGAAACTGTTGCCCAGCATTAGGATACGTAGTTTGGTCATGTTGTTCCCCATCCTCTCTTTTAAATCTTTTTATCCCACCAGATAAATATTCTCCCTGTCAAAACAGATTTGTTTCGTATGATTGTAAATATCAATCATATCCTGCATCTTCTCTGTCAACATACCTGTCTGTGGATTTCCAAGAGCTGCAAAATCATATACAGCCTTTGACTTCTTGTAGGATGCTTTTTTCTCCAGCTTCTTTCCATTATCCTGAAGAAATTCATCAACCGATCCTTTCTTCACAACAGGAATCGTGCCGATCAGATTTCCCATCTTCTTTCCTGCCGTTCCTATTCCTCCAAGAATATTTGCATCTATGGCGCCGCTTCCTAATTTTTCCAGATATTTAGAAGATGCATCAAAAGCAAATCTGTATTCCTCTGCACACTTTTCTATCTCGTCTTTAATTCCTGCTATATATGCTTCCTTGAAATTTCCACTGAGCATGATTTCCAGCAGGGATGCCAAAGAATAGGTATACAAAGACAGCCGATAATACCCGAATTTCTTTTTCAGATCATTCGAGATACTTTTTATTTTATTCTGATCTACCAGAAGCTGTTTCTTTGAAATTGCGGCTTTTGTATTCTTCTGGTAACTGATCATATGCTTCAGCGCCGTCCGCTTGATATCGATCACAAGCTTATGATTATTTACCACAAAATATTCATTATCCCAATTTGACATATAATTACGGATAAGATTCGTCAACACCTGAATATCCGTTTCAATCTCCGATTCCTTTTCAACCTCCAGAAAAGAAAGTATCTGCTTCTGCATTTCCTCGATATCCCCGAGCTTCTTCTCTATGGAGTATAAAGCAGCTGCCATCATCATGGTTGCAGGATCGATCGGTACGGTTACAGTAGAAGTAGCAGATAAAGGTCCCGCTGACTGTAGCTTGGCAAATTTTGACTTTCCTTCCGCCGTCTTAAAGGCACCCCAGAAATTACCATCCTTTGCCAGTTTTAATGTATCCCCTACAGATTCATTCGCTAGCATGTATAACCCCTGTGTGTTAACCATCGTAGTCTCTGTCACGGTTCGGAGAGCCGGTGATAAGGATGCCGCACTGCCTCCCAGGACTCCCAAGGAAGCAAGGGGCACGCTTCTGACCGGCTTATCAGCAGAAGGGAAGCGAATGTCTGTCAGCATATCTTCTGTTGCTTCAAGTAGATTTCCCCTGCCTTCCTGTGGCACCATTTCCCTGTTATCCATTTTTATGATATCTGCCATACTTCTCTTCCTCCGATCCTAAAATCTGTTTCCACACTTCGGGCAGTACTCAAAATCTTCCGAAGTCTCATAACCGCAATGAGAGCAATGCTTGTACTGATATCTGTATCCGCCAGAATTCACTCTTGATAAATGTTCCGGTCTGATTTCAACCTGTTCACCCCTGGCAATAGCTTTTCCAATTTCCGGATCCAGTTCATATACGGTTCCGCAACAGCTTGTCCGAACGTAATAATGCTTGTTCCATTTGAAGCACGGAATAAAGAATAGCGACAGGACGGTATAGGTCATAAAGACATTGTATCTGCCGTAACGGCCACAAATATTGCAGAGGATAGTCTGAGAGAAATCCAGGTCTTTTCTGCCGTCTGTGATGCCCATCATGAAAAACATACTGTTACCTCCCGTCTTTGGAATCAATAAATGTCATTTCTTATGATTTGAAATGGCATGAATTGTCACTTCCTTTTGAACTTTTCAGTCTCTCGGATTGTTAATGCTTTCTGCTGACATTCGTGCAGGCATTGCCCACACTTCATACAGATCATCATATGACAACACCATTGCAATGGTCGATCTCATGCTGGGCGATCTGGGCTGTCCAGCCGGAAAGTTTCTGCCTCTGCTTCTTCCAGGCAAAATCATAATATTCCACTTCGATATCCTGGTACCTGATGGTCTTTCGGACGCCAACCTGGGACAAACAGCCTTCTTCTGTCTGATAAGGGCCGCTCTTGGATGTAATGACAGGATTGAACATGACCACGTCTATGAAGCCCATATTTACAATGATGATATTTTTC
>CAVHNP010000128.1:0-2414 GCA_963637505.1 Prevotella sp. CAG:279 | reverse complement strand
GTGCTTAGCAAGAGGTGCATGGAACATGCGCCTCGAGCTTAGCATCTGCTGGGTTTTTCCCCGAGCGAGAGCGTGTTTTAGATCCGGCAGAATCATTCTCGGCCTTGTTTGCCCATTATCCATCGTACTGCCAGTCTGATGATATGCCGCAAAGACACACTTCATTTCCTACTCGCTGCAGGCGGCCTATTCGCGAAGACTACCGCAAAACTCGCGCTGCGCGCTCACTCAGGGCTTCGCCCTTCGGCCCCTTGGGCACAATGCTCCCGTCTTCGCTGCCAGCCTGCAGCTCCCTACGGAAGCCTCGCTACCGTCTTTTGCATGCATATCATCACACTTTGCAGTACGGCATTACAAGCAATACAAAAATGATAAAAACCGCCTTCCCCCTTTCTCAGCAGGGGCAAAGACGGTTTTCAAAAGACTTTATAAACTTGTATCTAATAAAAGAGATAACGTACTTCCATGAAAATCATAACAAAAAAGCAGAAAGCTATTACCAACACCAAACACGGTGACATTGCCATTTTGATATGTTCCAGCAGTTTTCCCTTCTCCCGGCGGATGGAAAGTTCCTCTTTTGCACTACTCTTATCGTAGCCGGAAATCTTCATGATCTGACGGATCACCGGCATCAGAAGGACAAGACAAACGCCTGCTATCATGGCAAAAATCAGAATACTTTCCGCCGCAATTCCATCTCCCTGGTTTGCCAGAGATTCTGTCAGATCTTTCGCAAAAAGATTTACGAGAATAACACTTGATCCGTTCAGGGTAAAATGGCAGAGCATGGAAGCAAAAATACTTCCCGTGATTTCTACCATAAGAGCCAGATAGATTCCAAATACAAAGGTATAGATGAACTGGTTCAGATTCAAATGCATGCAGCCAAAAAGAAAGGCGGAAAGTAAGATACCTGTCCATCTTGAAATCTGCCGGTAACCGGAAAGCAGCATACCACGACAAACCAGCTCCTCTACCATACAGGGAAGCAGGGCTACCAGTAAAATATTCAAGAGGATCCCGCCTGACATCATGGTTTCTCCCAGCATCTCTGACTGGCTCTGTACCACCTGAGCAGATATCACATTGATCAATGACAGGAAGGGATAGAGCAAAGCAGTTGCCAGGATCAGCAAGGGAATCAGAGCCGGCTTCAGCTTCTTCATCCGAAATCTCTCTACAATGTTTTCTTTTGTTCGAAAATACCAGATTGCAGGAAAGATCACTATAAAGAACTGGGATATCAGGATCTGTACATGGATATCATCCGTATACTTGGAAAGAGCAACGGAAACAACTCCTCCAATCCCCTGATAAACAAGCATGGTCAGAAAGAAAAGCAGACCTGTTTTTTGGCTTTCATTTAAATTTTTCATTAATTTTTCCTTATCCTTTCTCCGAGACTGATCTTTTTTTCTTTATAGAGTCTTCCCAGGGCTCTCTTGAAGGCGTTTTTACTGAGTCCGGTCTCTTCCATGATCAGCTGTGGATCCGACTTCTCATTAAAAGGAAGTTCCCCGTCATAGATATCCAAAAGTTCCATCAGCTTCGCTGCATCCTTATCCATCTGGCGATAGGCCTTATCTCTCTGGGTCAGATCCAGCTTTCCGTCTGGCTTCACTCTTTCCACCCGGCATTCCAGGACCTGTCCCGGACGAAGGGAACGAATGTCCTGTCTTGGAGAGATCATAGCCTGGTATTTATCATCTACTGCAAGATAAGCACCAAAGCGTTCGCTCACTTCATATACTCTCGCGGTAACGATATCATCCCTGTGATACTGCTGGGTTCGTTCCAGGTAAGGATATACCTTCATGGTCGCACAAAGTCTCTCGCTCTTATCTATATAAAGAGCCGCCAGAATCTGATCTCCCTTTCTGATTCTTCCGGTTTGCTCTTTATATGGAAGAAAGAGATCCTTTTCCAGCCCCCAATTCAGGAAAGCGCCCATTTTGCTGACCGCTGCCACTTCCAGAACCGCAATTTTCCCCAAGGTAAGCATGGGTTCATTTACCGTTGCGATCAGGCGGTCATCTGAATCCCGGTAAAGAAAAACCTCGATCTCGTCTCCCGTCTTCAGTCCCTTGGGAACCTGTTTACGCGGAAGCAGAACCCTCGTGTCATTATGATCCTCAGGATCTGCAAGATAGACACCAAATTCCACCTTCTTTACCATCTGCAAAGTCTGTTTTTCACCGAGTTTCAGCACCGGCACTTCCTCCTCTACTTACCTGTGTTCTTTTCCGTCCGGGGAAGAACGTTTATCTGCCATTCCCGAGGACAAGTCTCCTAAACTTTTTGACAAAAGAAAAAAGCCCAACAGAGCGTATACTGTCAGGCTTCCTTTAGCTGGCCCACAAGGATTCGAACCTTGAAATGACGGAGTCAGAGTCCGTTGCCTTACCATTTGG
>CAVHNP010000127.1:0-2595 GCA_963637505.1 Prevotella sp. CAG:279 | reverse complement strand
CCGTCTTTGGGCCTCTAAGACCATTTCCTGATATTTTACAGTTTTTGTTTCCAGACTTTCATTTAACTCTTTCTGACGATTGTTCAGTTCTATCTGGATATCATTTAGCTTTTTGGCAGTTTCAGGATACCCGGAGTGCAGCACCTCCAGCTTCTTTGGATTTATGACCTCCTTTGCCTGAGTAAAATCGTCATCGTCGGGTTTGTCTTTTAAGGTGTTCTCAATCTTGATAAGCAGCTGGTTGTTTTTCTCAATGGATGCCTGCAGTTTATCGATCTGTTCTTTGACCTCATCTATCTCATTTTGAAGCTGCTCTTTTTCAGGCTCTTTACCGGGCTGCTCTTTCTTCGGTTCCTTATTGTCATCCTTTGAAAGGGCTTCATAGTCGGCCAGATTTTCCTTTGTATTCTCATCCCAGCGTTTCAGTTTTTCTTCTGTTTTTTTGCCCTTTTTCAATTTGGCGGCTGCTTCTTCTCTGAGCTTTGTTAATTCTGCTTTGGTATAGACCTGATCCGGCATATTGACGCTGATATTAAAACGAAAGCGTGAGTCAACAAAGGCGAAATCCTTATCTTCCGGATTCTTTGCGATCTCCTCCGCCAGACCTGTTGGCAGATCCGTCAGCTTTTTATCATCACTTACCTGAAAGTCCTGGATCCAGTCCACGCTGAAGAGGCATTTGCCGGTCTGCTTATCAAGATTTTGCTCGATCAGTTTAGAAAGGGTGGTTTTGGAGGTGCGTTTGCTGGAGGGATCATGAATATAGACGTCATCTGCACCATGGCCATACTCCACTCCGTATACCACACGATAATGGCCGTTGATCCAAAGTCCGATCGGGGACTTGGCCATTTCCAGACCGCATTGAAGCAGATCATTTAACTGATACTTTGCATCGGACTTGGCACTTCTGATTTTTTTTACATCCTTTTCACCAACGGGAACAGAAACCTCCAGCTGGGCCTTGCAGACCATGGTATTGGGCAGCAGCTTATGGATCAGAGGTGCATAGTCGCTTAATACCTGACCGCAATTTGCCTTATTGGCACCATCCTTATCAGCTTCCGGCTTGAACTGCCTCAGGTCATTCTGGCTGACATCGACGCCTTTGTGCTTTAAAAGAGCAGACAGAGTCACAGACCAGCAGCCCTGAGGGGTGGACTGCATACCGGGATGCTGGTATTGCATGAGAGGAAACCAGAGCTTGTAGGTACCCGATCTTTCATTTTGCATGGTTCCGTAAGGAGAGCTCAGATCTTCATTTAGTGCTTTTTCAGATGCTTCCCCGAACGCCTTCTCCATATGCATAAGACGATCGATTCGTTTGCTGATATAATCCTGCAACCCCGGGTTTTCTGCTTCCTCATAATAGGTCTTTGTAAGCTCACTGATCTGATTGGAATTGATCTTATCCTTCTGTTCTTTTGTAAGTTTGTTGTAATCCGGATAGTATTCCTGTGCGGCGTTCAGCTTTCGGATCGCATGAGCATATTTCGGATAACTGTCAGCATAAACTTTCAGAAGGTCCTCCACCTTCTCTTCGCCAAAGTCAGTGAGTTTGCCCTTTGCCCACTGATCGGCTGCCAGATCCAGCTTGTAATTTGCATATTCCTGATAGATCTGTGTTGAATACATCATCCATTGGGTATTCAGGTTTTCCCAGCCTTTTACATCTGCAGATTCCAGAAGACCCGCCTGTACCATGTAATTCTTTATTTCCGGATATTTCCGGATATATGGTTTCAGGATGGTTTCCAGATTGCTTTCAAAGCCATCCGCTTTGGAAGCATCCATGATCTGATCTACCTTGGGGATCTGATCCGGGCTCAGCTGTTTTTCCTTCTGCAATAATTCCATTACTTTTTGCCATTTTTGATAAAAATCTCTGAAATTCATTCCATAGCCTCCTATTCCGGTTGATGTTCTTGCTTACCTGTACTCAGTATAACATAGCAAACAGGACAAATGTGGGACAAAAGTTTTTTTGTCCCACATTTGTCCTGTCCAACATGGTATAATGCAGTTGTGATCAAGAGGAAAGCAAAAAAAAGTCGCGAAAGGAGACGCTTTTATGAGATATACGATCCCAACCAGAAAAGAGGACCGGGAAAAAGAGAGAAACCGCATCCTTCATGCAGCTGCATCTGACAAAGAACTTCACCGTATCAAGCAGGCTTTAGACTGGATGATGGGCTGTGCAGACGGCACGATCCGCTATAGCGACAGAAACTACCGGAAGCTGTATGATATCTGTAAAAACCTTGGTATCACAGGGGGAAAGAAAGAGTCAGCCATGTATCCCGTCGACGGCCGCAATGAGGCTGATTTTAAACAGGAGCTGGATCATGTATGGAGGACCCTGCAGGTATATGCTCAGGAGAAAACTCCGTCTTTGTTGGATTCCTATCGTAAATATATGAAAAACCGCAACGAATATGATGCAGCATTTCGGGCACATGATGAGAATCTGAAGAAACAGCGCCGTGACGAGGGAATGCCTGAGCCGGATCCTATGGATGATGATCTGCCGATGGCGTTAGAGGAGGAAGAAGAGGCAGCGTCCGGGCCGCTTCTGGCAGATGAAAAATCCCCCTA
>CAVHNP010000126.1:0-2656 GCA_963637505.1 Prevotella sp. CAG:279 | reverse complement strand
AGCAGAAGAAAGGCAACTGTCGTGATCGGAGTGATCATTATCGGACTCGGAACCCTGTCTTCCTTAGGCTATGGTCCTCTGGCAGCGGTAAAGATCCTCGGCATGCAGTTCTTGGATTTCTTTGACTTTATTACAAATTCCATCATGATGCCGATCGCAGCAATTGCGACCTGCCTCCTTTGTACCTATGTGATCGGTCTGGATAAGATAGAAGCAGAAGTAACAAAGAACGGACATCCCTTTAAAAGAAATAAAACCTTTAATTTTACGATCCGCTACCTTTGCATTATTTTCCTTCTGATCATCTTAGGATCATCCGTAGCAAATGCCTTCGGATGGATCTCTATGTAATATCACATCGCTTTAGCGATGTGATGAACAGCAGTCCATCGTGCGTCAGCACGATTTTGCATGGGCTGCGAGTCCCGATATATCGCGTTGCGAAGCGATGCGATGAACAGCAGCCCATCGTGCGAAGCACGATTATGCATGGGCTGCGAGTCAAATATCACATCGCTAAAGCGATGCGATATATAAAGGAAGAGGTAGAATGAATTTAGAAGAGGCCAGAAAAGAGATCGATCAGATCGATCCCAAGATCAAAGAGCTTATCATGAAAAGGCTGGACAGCTCTTATGAAGTTGCTAAGGCAAAGGCGCAGAGCGGCGATCTTACCATCTATAGGGCAGATCGGGAGGAGGAAATCCTGAACCGTCTGGGAAAGGAAATCCCGGAGGAGAGAAGAGCCGGCTATCTGTCTGTTGTCCGTAAGATTATGGAGAGCAGCAGAATGTATCAGTATGGCCTGATCTATGACTGGATTCCCGGCCTGATTGATCCCCTGACAGAAGGCCTGGAGATTCCTAATCCGGCGAGTCTGGTAAAGCTGAGACTGACCAGACCGGATTGTCCGAATGCCATGTCCTCTATTCTGAGTATGGTTGGTGACTATGGCTATAACATGAAACGCATGAATCTGATCAGCGAGGATGAGAAGGATAAGGCGGTTACCTTTGAACTGGAAATCCTCGGAGATATCAACCAGGCTCATATGAAAAAGCTGATCTACCAGCTGTCTATGGAAAGTCAGAATTTCAAAATCCTGCAGGTATCCTGAAAACTGCAAAGGAGTATCTTTTATGAATCGGAAAACAATTTTTGAGATAGGTGCGATCCTGTCAGCACTTCTGTTCTTTTTTGGCTTGATTTCAAAAAGCGAAAGCAGGGCAATCTATGTTTCCATTTCCTTCCTTTTGTTCTTCTTTGATCTCTGTCTTCTCATTAAGAAGGGAGAAGAAGCCGAAATAAAAGAGGAACTCAAGGAAAAATACGAAGAGCTGGAGGGAACAGCGGTTAATTTTACTTATGATCCGATCGAGCCTGAGCAGACAGAAAAATTTGCCCCTGCGCTCATGGTAGAAGCCTTGGAAGACTGCAGGATCAAGGTTTTATTTGAAAATGGCGTGGTTAAGACCTATGATCTGCGTCAGAGCATGAGAAAGCATGAAGAATTAAAGATCCTTCTTGCAGATAAGGAACTTTTCCGGCATCCGAGAATTACGGTAGGCGGATACAGGATCTCCTGGACAGGAGAACTTTGTATCGCTGCTACAGAGGTCTGGAAAAAGGGAAAGACAGAAGAGAGCAAGGCAAATCCCGAAAAGAAGGCAGAAAAGCCGGAAGAAAAAGAGGAGACTGTCAAGAAGGAGCAGAAAGAAAAGGCTGCGGAAGAGCAGCCGGAAGATGAAGGGGAGAAGGAAAAGAAAGCTGAGAAAGTGCAGCTTGAAAAAGAGCCGACTGTCTTGAAGAAGACTGAGGAGAAGGAAGAATAAGTTACTACATCGGCATATTGCCCTCAATATATCAGATCACCCATGAAAGGTTAAAACAAGCCATTTGTGGGTGATTTTATTATCGTATAGGAAACTTCGTTTCCTATACGATAATAATGCTCCGCAGGCGGAGAATCCTTTAATCTTCAATTGATTCTATTCGTTTCTTAGAGTAGAATATAAAATTAGAAAATGTAAATTGCTGCAAAAGACTTAAAAAAGAGGATCACTATGGATTACATGACGATCAAGCAGACATCAGAAAAATGGGGTATTTGTATCAGAAGAGTACAGACTCTGTGCACGGAAGGGCGAATTGAGGGCGCTGAACGCTTAGGGCATCAATGGCTCATTCCTATTACAGCAGAGAAACCCAAAGATGCCAGGATTAAAAGCGGCAAATATATCAAAACAAAATCCGGAAATGGAGAAAACGAGGATGGAAAGAAGACCATATAGTGCCGGAGCTGTGAAATTTTCGTTCTGGTTTATAGAGTTCCGGAAGACAGTACAGCTTTTGAATGAGGGCAAGAGTTTTGAAGATATTAAAAAGCTGAATGAGGAACAAAATGTTTATGGTGCACCGACCAAAACGCGTGCACAGCAGATCTATTCCACAGTAACAGCCCGTATCAAATCGCTCGATGAGAGCTTTTATCCTATCTTCCTGAGCAGTGATCTTTCAACACAGAAACTCTTTGCTTTGACGGCGGCTCTTGTGCACGATACTTTGTTTTTTGATTTTGTATATGAGGTCGTGCGGGAAAAAATGATTCTTGGCTCAGATGAACTGACGGATGCAGATATCCGGATCTTTTTCAAGA
>CAVHNP010000125.1:0-2717 GCA_963637505.1 Prevotella sp. CAG:279 | reverse complement strand
AATAAGCCGGCTGCAGCGAGTAGGAAATGAAGCGTGTCTTTGCGGCATATCTCACACCTGCAGTACAAAAGTTGATCTGTATCAGATATTTGCCAACGATTACTTGACTGTAACGTGTCTTTGTCAAATTTATATCTGATTTGTAATTACATTAGAAATCATGTTAAAATGGCTCTATCTTTTGTGCGTGTCAAAGAAAATGACAAAAATAATAGAAAGAGCCCAAAGGCTTTTAGAAGGTTTTAAACCGAAAAGCCTTTCGGCAAAGGAGAAAGAGTATGGGTAAGAAAAAAGAAGGCGGATTCTCCGGCCAGATCGGATTTGTACTGGCTGCGGCAGGATCTGCGGTAGGAGTAGGAAATCTTTGGAGATTTCCTTATTTGGCTGCGAAGGACGGAGGCGGATTGTTCCTGATCGTTTATTTGATCCTGATCGTCACCTTCGGCTTTACGCTTTTAACATCCGATATTGCGATCGGAAGAAAAACAAAGAAGAGTTCCATTTATGCATATGCACAGATGAGACCAAAGTGGAAATTCCTGGGAATTATCACCTTCCTGGTTCCGGTCCTGATCATGACCTATTATGCGGTAATCGGCGGATGGATCACTCGTTTTATCGTGACCTATGTGACAGGAGAGGCAAAAGAGGCAGCAGGAGACAGCTATTTTACCGGCTTTATCACATCCCCTCTGGCATCTGTTGTCTATGCCCTGATCTTTATGCTGATCACGGCCTTTATCGTATATAACGGTGTAGAAGGCGGTATCGAAAAATGCTCCAAGTTCATGATGCCGATTCTTCTGGTCATGATCATTGCGATCTCGATCTACTCCCTGACCTTAAGTCATACTGATGAGAGCGGCGTAACCAGAACCGGTCTGGACGGACTGATGGTTTATCTCAAGCCAAACCTGGAAGGCCTGACCCTGTCCCGTTTTCTGCAGATCCTTTTGGATGCCATGAGTCAGCTTTTCTTTTCCCTCAGTGTATCGATGGGAATTATGATTACCTATGGCTCCTATGTAAAGCCGGATGTCAATCTGAACAGGGCAGTAAATCAGATTGAGATCTTTGATTCTCTGGTTGCCTTTCTGGCAGGTATGATGATCATTCCTTCTATTTATGTTTTCTCGGGAACAGAAGGAATGGGAGCAGGACCTTCCCTGATGTTTGTATCTCTGCCCAAGGTATTTGCGGCAATGGGAGCAGCAGGCCCTGTGATCGGCTTTGTATTCTTTGTTATGGCTGCATTTGCTGCACTTACCAGCTGCGTTTCTGTCCTTGAGACGGTAACAGCCAATTGTATGGAACTCTTCCATGCATCCAGAAAGAAGACAACCATCATCTTAACAGTAATTTACTGCGTGGCATCTGTTGTGATCGCCCTGGGCTACAGCATTTTTTATCTGGAAGTACCGCTTCCGAACGGATCGGTAGGACAGCTTCTGGATATCATGGATTATATCAGCAACAGCTTTATGATGCCCTTTATTTCCCTCTTATCCTGTATCCTGATCGGATGGATCGTAGGACCAAAGTGGGTAATTGATGAAATGGAGTCAACCGGAGATAAGTTTGGCAGAAAGAAGATCTATATCGTCATGGTTCGTTATATTGCGCCGATCATGATGCTGATTCTCTTCCTGCAGTCAACCGGTTTCCTGAATCTTTTCATCAAATAACAGACAAGAAAGTACGAGGTTAACATAAATTGGAGAAAAGAAATAGTTTTTCCGGCAAGATCGGTTTCGTCTTGTCGGCGGCGGGTGCTTCTGTCGGCCTGGGTAATATCTGGAGATTTCCCTATCTGGCAGCAAAGTACGGCGGAGGAATCTTCCTTGTAGTTTATATCGTATTAGCTCTGACCTTCGGTTATACCATGATCACGGCAGAGACCGCTCTGGGACGTATGTCAAGAAAGAGCCCGGTAGGAGCTTTTGCAAAATATACCGACAAGCTGCCTTTTCGTCTCGGCGGCTGGATCAATTCCATCATTCCCCTTTTGATCGTTCCCTATTATTCCGTAATCGGTGGCTGGGTAATCAAATATATGCTGGAATACATCCGCGGCAATGCTCAGAAACTGGCTCAGGATGATTATTTTTCCGGCTTTATTTCAAACGGTCTTCAGACAGAGCTTTGTTTTCTGGCCTTTGCCCTGATTACCCTGATTGTCATTTTCATGGGTGTCAGAAACGGAATCGAGAGAGTATCCAGACTGATGATGCCGGTACTGGTTCTCTTATCTGTC
This sequence comes from Prevotella sp. CAG:279, assembly GCA_963637505.1. Classification (GTDB taxonomy): domain Bacteria; phylum Bacillota; class Clostridia; order Lachnospirales; family Lachnospiraceae; genus RUG14243. The sequence goes on along the minus strand of CAVHNP010000125.1, from coordinate 463 downwards.
ATCATCATGTTTTATTCCGTTACAAGACCGGGCGCCATGGCAGGTGTAAAGTACCTTCTGATTCCGAATTTTGCGAACTTTTCCTGGATGACGGTTGTCAGTGCCATGGGACAGATGTTTTATTCCCTGTCGATCGCCATGGGTATTCTGATTACCTTTGGTTCTTATATGAAGGATGATGTTTCTATTCACAGCGCTACGGTAAATGTAGAGATCTTTGATACAGGAATTGCCCTTATGGCAGGTCTCATGATCATTCCCGCCATCTTTGCTTTTTCAGGCGGAGATCCGGATGTCTTAAGTGCAGGCCCGTCTCTGATGTTTATTGCGATCCCTAAGGTATTTGCCAGCATGGGATTTGCAACACCGGCAGGTATTCTTTTCTTTGTACTGGTTCTCTTCGCAGCCCTGACTTCCTCTATTGCCCTTGCAGAGTCAGCCGTTGCAACAGTAGAAGATGAGC
>CAVHNP010000124.1:0-2789 GCA_963637505.1 Prevotella sp. CAG:279 | reverse complement strand
GATACGAGAAGTGCGTAAGATACGAGAGAGCTTATGCTTCACCGCGTTCTATGCTGGCTCGTTTCGATGCTTCTGTAGCACAGAAAAAATAATAACTGACTTAAGCCATTTAAGATCAGAGAAAAAAGGAACTCCGCATCAGCGGGGTTCCTTTTTTTCTTTATAACTCGACTTTTTTTCAGAGTTATAGGACAAAATGTATTGATGAAAACCGAGTTATAGGACAAAATGTGTTGATGAAAACCGCCTTCAGCCCTTGAAAATACTGGGCTGGAGGCGGTTCAATCTTTTCTCTGGAATGTGAAGAAAAGATTATTTCAAAGGACGCAGAATCAGCAACCCGAGATTAACAAATCCGATCGTCGCAAGCCAGGAAAGCGGAAAAGCCAGGTAAAGCAGAGGAAGCGAGGGCGCTGTTTGAAAGACTGTGCAAATCCAGAGGATGCGAAAGGCACAGGTTCCGATCATGGTGCTGATAGCCGGATAGAGTGCATGTCCACAGCCACGCAGAAGACCCGCCGGTATTTCATAAAAATTACAGAGGGGCTCAAAGAGCAGGATGCAGAGGATTCGTAGGATGGCACTTTCAATGGCAGGAGCATCTGTTGTAAAAAGAGAGCAGAAAAAGCCGCGGAGGAAAACAATCGTGAGGATCGGAAGACTGCTGCAGAGTGTGGACAGGAGCAGACTTTGTTTCAGGATGTGCTTGCATCGGTCAATCTGGCCGGAGGCGTAGTTCTGACTGCTAAAGGTAGTCGTTGTTTGTCCGAATGCCGTAATAATATAGTAAGTGAAGTATTCAAAGTTCATAGCTATGGTGCTTCCGGCGATGGCACTTTCTCCAAAGCCGTTGACCGATGCCTGTACAAAGAGATTGGCAAAGCAGAAAACAGCACCCTGCAGAGCAGATGGGATACCGGTTTTCAGGATCGTCCGGACGATTTGCAGGGAAAAATTTGGTCTGCGGAAGGTAAGCTGAAAGAGCTTATCATTTTTCAGGCGATGCAGCAGGATAAGCGCCGAGAATAGAGTAGAAAGATCGGTAGCAATCGCAACTCCGGCAATTCCCATATGGAAGAGGATTACAAAGAGCAGGTTGAGAATGACATTGGCAAAACCGGAAAGCATCAGGACAAAAAAGGGATAAGAACTGTCACCACGTGCCCTTAGCGCGGAGGCGGCAAAATCATAGAGGAGTAAAAAGGGATAGCCCAGCATATAAATCCGCAGATATAGCTTTGCCTCATTAAAAATGCCATCCGGTGTCTGGATCAGCCGAAGCAGGGGCGATGCTGCAGCCTGTCCTAAGAACAGACCGATGAGCCCGAGGAAAAGGGCCAGGAAGATCGAGCTTTGTAGCGTGGCAGGTATTTCTCCTTTTTTATTTTGTCCGATCAGATTTGCAATCAGGATATTTACTCCGATGGATAAGCCGGAGGAGATCGTAACGATCAGAGCAATGATCTCCGTGTTTGTTCCGACCGCAGCAAGGGCATTTTCGTTTCCGAAATAGCCGATGACGGCAGTATCGGCTGCATTGAACAATTGTTGAAGCATGCTGCTCAACGCAAGGGGCAGGGTAAAAAAGAGCAGCTTTCCGGTCAGCGATCCCTGCAGCATATCTATATCGGTTGTCTTAAAATCGATTGTCTTAAATTTCATCTTTCTTCACTCCTGAATCAGTTTTGCAATATCATACGAAAAACCGTAAAATGTGAATAGCGAATATAATTGATATTTAAAATCGAAAAATGGAATGGATAAAAGATGGATAATTCTCTGTTAAAATATCTTGCCTTTGTCAAAACGGTGGAAAAAGGCAGTTTCACCCGTGCGGCACAGGAACTTGATTATGCACAGTCCTCGATCAGTAAGATGGTGGCAGATTTGGAAAACGAATGGGGCATGACCCTTTTAGAGCGCAGCAAAAACGGTGTTTGCCTGACCTCTGCCGGAGAGCAGGTTCTGCCTTTTCTGCGCAAGCTTCTGAAGGATCATCAGGAGTTAGAGGAAGAGATCTGCCAAATGAAGGGGATAGAAAGCGGTCTGGTTCACATCGGCAGTTTTGCCAGCGTAGCGATCAACTGGCTCCCGAATATTTTTTCCGCTTTGCAAAAGGACTATCCCGGGATCGAATACGAGATATTGCTGGGTGACTATGATGAGGTGGAGCAATGGATCAAGGAAGGACGGGTAGACTGCGGCTTTCTGCGCCTTCCGACCCTGCCGCAATTTGATACGATCTTGCTGAAAGAGGATGAGTACAAGCTTGTTCTCCCGCCAGGACACCTTCTTGCCGAAAGAGAGAAGATTGCGATCGAGGAACTGAATGGCCTGCCCTTTCTGCTCTTAGAACACGGCGGGAAAACAGAAGTCTCCGATCTTCTGGAATCCTCCCATGTGCAGCCGGATATTCGTTTTACTACCTGGGAAGACTTTGCGATTATGGCAATGGTGGAAAAGGGAATGGGCGTCAGCATTTTGCCGGATATGATCCTGCAGCGCACGCCCTATCAGTTAGAGGTCCGTTCCCTGCAAAAGCCCTACTATCGTTCGATCGGCCTCGTGATAAAGAACCGAAAGCATATCAGTCCGGCGGTACAAAAGTTCATTGATTATCTGCCCTTTCGGATGAACAGGGAATAAGGGAGCAGCGAATAATGACTTGCGGAGGACAAGGGGCAAGCGTGAAAAAGAAGCTAAGATAAAGAAGCTGAGATGATGAAACTGACGAAAAGTGCCTGTCGAACTCAATTTCCTTGATGAATCTTTTTCCTAGTAAAAAAATA
>CAVHNP010000123.1:0-2892 GCA_963637505.1 Prevotella sp. CAG:279 | reverse complement strand
GTGGGATGCCCGAATCGGTGAAATTCAGGAACTGAAAGCAGAAGAAGAAACAGAAATAAAAACAGATGCGAAAACGGATACAGAAACAGAGTCAAAAGCGGAGTCAGAGCTAAAGGCAAAGACAAATACAAAGGCAGATAAAAAGATAGAAACAGAGACTGAGACAGAGACAGGAACAAAGACATGCAGCAAGGTACAGAAGGTAACATTCTCCCTGGCGCCCGGAGAGGAAAAGATCGTCGTTTTATCTTCTTTTACGCAAAAGGTTACGCGAGAAACCACAGATAATAAAACAAATTATCAGACAAAAGCATCCCGCCCGCTGGCAGGGCTGCAGAAGGAATTCGTCTACCGGTGCTCGGAACCTAACATAGCGGTGCTGGACAGAGCAGATATCTATCTGGAGGAGCAGCAGCTGGCAGAGGGCGAGGAGATCCTGCGGGAGGACCGGATCCTGCGGGATGCAATGGGACTGGCTTACCGGGGCGGCGAGATGATGCAGCCCTGGTATATACGAAAGTACAGGCCGGAACTTTTGAAAAATCGTAGAGAGGTACGGGCGGAGTTTCACTTCTATGTGGAGGATACGGAAGATTTGCCGCCGGAGATGGCCATCGCTGCAGAATATTCGCAAAAGGCCGGAAAAGAGAGCGGGGAAGAGAACCGGATCTTCTTAAACGGGAAGGAACTGTTTCCGGAGGAGGGATACTGGATCGATCCGGCATTTCGAAAATTCCGGATAAAAAACGAAATGCTGGAAAAAGGCAAAAATAAGATCTGTCTGACATACAGCTACGGACAAGGCAGCGGCTTAGAGGCTATCTATCTGTTGGGTGCATTCGGCGTAAAGCTGGTGCCTTCCGAAAACGGACAGACAGACGAATGGAAATCCGAAGAGGCAGACAAACACAGAACTGAACAGAGAACAGAGCAGACAGACGAACAAAGAGGCGAACTGAAAGACAACGAGCCGGACAGACAGAGAGCCGATTCTCCGGCACTCGTCTATCTGACCAGAATGCCGGAAAGTCTCACAGCCGGATCCATCACCGAACAGGGATTTCCCTTTTACTCCGGCAGCATTACCTATCTGCTTAATGAGGAGACAAAGAGAAAACTGCAGGGGAATCTGGAAGCGGAATTTTCCGATCTGCCGGCGGCGCTGGCTATTCTGCACGGGGCAGGAGATGAGAGAATCCTGTATCCGCCGTACAGAGCAAAGATCCGGGATCTTTGCAGCATAGAGATGATCTTTACCAGAAGAAATACCTTCGGTCCGCTGCATTTGCCCGTGGATTACCGGGGCAATTACGGACCGGACACCTTCCTGACGACAGGAAAGGAATGGAGAGAGAGCCTGCAGCTTTGGTCGCAGGGATTACCAGAGGTTATTACGCTCCGTAAGGAGTGGTGATAATACATGCTAGTACAAGGGGCAGCAAAAAACAAGAAGGAGGAACACGTTATGAGGAAAAAGTTAGTTGCGATTCTTCTGGCAGCCGTTACGACAGCGGCTATGGTCGGATGCGGTGCTTCCGGAACGGACACAGCAGCGGACACAGCCGGAAGTCAGGAGGGGGCCGCAGAGGCGGAGAGTACAGAGGAATCTTCTGCCGAGAGCACGGAGACAGCAGCGGATGATAATACCATCACCGTCTGCGTGCAGAACGGCACCGGCGCCCAGGAGGCCTGGACAGCACTGGCAGATGCCTATATGGAGAAGCACCCGGAGATCAAGGTGGTCATCGATCTGAAGGCATCTGACAACTACGACCAGTGGCTGCAGACTACCATCACATCGGACAATCCCAATGCCGACCTGGTAAACATCAACCTGGCAGGTGATGCGAGAAAGGGCAGAAGCATCAACTACATGGAATATCTGGACAATGACAGCCCTTATTCCGACGGCACATGGCGCGAACAGTTCAATATGGATAAGCAGGTCATCTATACGGCAGACAATTCCATGGATTCCTTAAGCCTTGACTCCGTGCAGGTAATCTGGCTCTACAATGCAGACATCTTTGAGGAAGCAGGCGTGGAAGTACCCAAGACCTGGGATGATCTGGTAGCAGCCTGCGAGAAGATTCAGGCAGCAGGTTATCAGCCTATTGCCATGGATGGCGATTACAACAGCTTTTATGCGCAGACCATGGGCTGGCTTTCCCAGATCTATCTGGATCAGACCAACCGAAGCGATGTGCTGATCAACCGTGCACAGGAAGGGGACTATTGCTATGATCCGGATATCGACGCCTCTTGGTCCTATGATCCCTCCGATCCCTTCAATGATGACAGCTCCAAGGTGACCCAGAACCCTGTCAGAGCATTTGCAGCAGTGGTAGACGGCACCAGAAGAGGCGATACCGACGGCCTTAAGGCAGTATGGACCAACTTCGCCAAGGTATTCCCCACCTATGCAGGCGGCGATGCATTCTTCGGCACCAACTTTAACGGCGCCAAGGCACTGTTTTACCAGGGCAAGGCAGCTATGATGGTAAACATCGCTTCCGGTATCGTGGAATATGACAACGATATGAAGGCTATGGAAGCCGGCGAAGAAGTCAAGGACAGCGACGGCAATACCATTGACAATGTACAGAAGTTCAATCTCGGTTCCTTCAATATGCCTTCCATGACCGGTGATGCCTTTGAGGCAGATGCCAGAACCATTGAAGTGGCAACAGGCTTCATCGGATGCATTTCCAAGAACCAGGAACACGACGACAAAGTGATCGATTTCATGATGTTCTATTCTTCTGAGGAAGGACAGAGCGCTTACATCAATGCAGGCCTGGAGGCTGGCATGGTTCCCGCAGGCAAGAGCCTTGTATACGGCGTATCCTATCCCGATGAGATCCAGAATGCATTTGACGGTCTGACTATGAT
>CAVHNP010000122.1:0-2997 GCA_963637505.1 Prevotella sp. CAG:279 | reverse complement strand
TGAAATATTGAATTTTCAAGGTGCGAACCCCACTTGGGGTATGGGAAGTCTTAGTTATTAAAAGATTCGAAAAGAAGGTAACTCGGCAGTGTCCGAAAACGGTCGGATGAAAAATTACCAACTTAGCACGATCTGAAAACTTTGGAATAAAATAAAGATTAAAATGGAAAATGTGGTTATAACAACGTAATTCGCAAGAGAAGTATAGTATAGTCTGGACAGAAAAACAAGTGATGCCAGATAAGAGAAGGGATAAATGGTGAAGAAGATGATTCGTAAGATTATTCACATAGACGAAGAAAAATGTAATGGCTGCGGACTTTGCGCAGAGGCCTGTCATGAAGGGGCAATCGGAATGGTAAATGGCAAAGCCCGCCTTCTGAGAGATGATTACTGTGACGGAATGGGAGACTGCCTTCCGGCTTGTCCGGCAGATGCAATCTCTTTTACCGAGAGAGAGGCAGCAGCCTATGATGCAGAGGCAGTTGCAAAGGCAATGGCAGAAAAGAAGAAAAAGCAGGAGACCGTAAAAGCAGAAGGAGAAAAGAAAATGGAGAATCAGATGCCGCTTTTCCAAGGATGTCCGGGAAAACAGATGAGAAGTTTAAAGAGAGAAAACGAAGAAGAAAAGACCGAGGAAACTTTTGCTCCGGCAGAAGCTCCGGTGAAAGCGGTTTCTGAGCTTCGTCAGTGGCCGGTACAGATCAAATTGGTTCCGGTCAATGCGCCGTATTTTGAGGGAGCCAAGCTTCTGATCGCGGCAGATTGTACGGCTTATGCCTATGCCGGTTTCCATCAGGAGATCATGAAGGGAAAGATCACCCTGATTGGATGTCCCAAGCTGGATGAAGGAGATTACAGCGAAAAGCTGACAGAAATCATAAAAAATAATAATATAAAGAGTGTAACGATTGTTCGAATGGAAGTGCCCTGCTGCGGCGGTCTGGAGAGGGCTGCGATTACTGCGATGCAGAACAGCGGAAAATTCCTCCCCTGGCAGGTTCTTACTATTTCGATTGATGGAAAGATTCTTGAGTAAGGAAGAATCCTATGAGGGAAGAAGCGGGAAAGATTTTTTCTATAATAGAAGAAAATCAGCCGGTAAGAGGCTGTACCATATCAAAGGCAGTCAGTGATGCCGGAGGCTATTATATTTATCATTTTTCTCTGGCAGAGGGAACGAGCATCAGTCCGGAAATCTACCGCTATCCCAAGCTCTGGCTTGTCCTTTCCGGAAAAATCCGGATGAGCGGAGAAGAGAAAAAGGAACTGAAAGCCGGTGAGATTGGGCTGACACCCATCGGAAAGGCAACGGGGACAATCGCTGAAGATGATTCTGTTTATACAGAGATTACCCTGAAGGAGGAGACGAAAATGAATGATATTTTAAAATCAAAGGAAGTATTTGCCTTAAAGGATTTATTGCCGGTTCAGGAAGGAAAAATCGTAAATATGGATCTGATCGATGACGAGAAGCTGAAGCTGGTAGTGATGAGCTTTGGCGCAGGAACCGGTCTTTCCGAGCATGCTGCTCCGGGCGAGGCTTTGATCTTTGCCTTAGAAGGAGAAGGAATCATCGGCTATGAAGGAAAGGAATATCCGATTAAGGCAGGAGAGAATTTTAAGTTTGACAAGGGCGGTGCACATTATGTAAAAGCCGAAAAGGATTTTAAGATGGCCTTGCTTTTGACTTTGGCATAAAGCTGAAAAAGAGAAAAAATTTTACGAATAAAACTGTGAAAAGTATATCTTGCATTCAGAAGAGCAGATGATTAGAATGTTCTTTGAAGAAAAAGCAAAGAGGCTTCCACTTGAGGGGAGTCGCTTTGCTTTTTTATGTAATAGGAAATTCCATCAGAATTTCCTATTACATAAAAAAGCTCCGCAGGGATCGCATTAATTATACAGGGTAATCAAAGACAGGGGTAAAACAATGAAAAAGATAGATGAAACAGACAAAAAAATCATTCGTATTCTTCAGGAAAATGCCAGGATTCCCTTAAAGGAGCTGGCCAGAAAAGTTTTTCTTTCTTCTCCTTCTGTATCGGCAAGGTTGGAAAAGCTGGAGTCAGAAGGGATTATTACAGGCTATCATGCGAGGGTGAATCCTTTGATGATGCATTATCCGATCAAGGCTTTTGTTAATCTGGAAATAGAACCCAATCAGAAGCCGGAATTCTATGAATATATCCAGAAGATCCCGAATGTGGTGGAATGCAACTGCGTGACAGGAGCCTATTCCATGCTGGTGGAGGTCTATTTTGAAAGCACGGATGATCTGGATCATTTTATTAATGAACTGCAGAAATTCGGAAAAACAAAAACCCAAATCGTCTTTTCAACCAGTGTCCCTCATAGGGAGATTCCGGTTTATGTAGAAGAAGAGGAAGAATAAAAAGGATTCACAAAACGTTCACAAATTGGAAAAAAAGAGAACACAATTAAAGGTTACTATAAGAACCATCAAAGGAAGGCAACCACACACCAACCTTTGATAAGAACAAAATTTTTTCATACTTCTCATCCCTCGGACGACCGCAGAAGCGGTCGTCCTTTTTGCCCTATAGCTCTCATTCGCAGACTAATATAATTAGTCTGAAAGCATAACTTGTGAATAATGAACGAAAAGAAAACAAAATAAAGTAAAGAATTTAGCTGTTTTTGTAGCTTGATTTTAATTTTTATTCATTATACAATTCAAATGTCAAAAGCAAAGGCGCTGAAACAAAAAGTTTCAGTGCCTTTTTTGTTTTGTTTTTTTATAAAACGACGAAATTCGTATTGGCAAAGGCGGAACGTTTCCGGAGGCTGACCGCAAAAATGTTTTTGGGAGGAAAAGAGATATGACATTAAACGAGATTACTGAATTAATAAACGGTAATTTATTCGGTGTATGGTTTCTGATCGGCGCAGCTCTTGTTTTCTGGATGCAGGCAGGATTTGCCATGGTTGAGGCTGGTTTTACCAGAGCAAAAAACGCCGGTAACATTATCATGA
>CAVHNP010000121.1:0-3132 GCA_963637505.1 Prevotella sp. CAG:279 | reverse complement strand
CGCATCTTCTGAGTTTGATTAACGATATCCTGGATATGAGCCGGATCGAGAGCGGTACGGTAAAGCTTCAGGAAACAGAGGTTCACATTCCGGATCTGCTGCATGATCTACGTACGATGATTCAGAGCCTTATTAAGGCCAAAAACCAGAATCTGTTTATCGATACACAGGATGTGGTACATGAGGATGTACTCACGGACAAGCTTCGATTGAATCAGGTTCTGCTGAATATCGTGGGAAATGCAATCAAATTCACACAAGCCGGTGGAGATATCATCATCCGGCTGGTTGAGAAGCCCTGCAGCTTAAAGGACTATACAACGTATGAGTTCTCTGTAAAGGATAACGGCATCGGAATGTCAAAGGAGTATCTTGGACATATATTCGAGACCTTCACCAGAGAATACAGTGCAACTGTCAGCGGCATTCAGGGTACGGGTCTTGGTATGGCCATCACCAAGAATATTGTGGATATGATGGGCGGCGATATCAGAGTCGAAAGTGAAGAGGGAAAGGGTTCCTTGTTCACGGTTACACTGAACCTGCGGATTGGCAGCGAGTCTGTCAGGAATGAGCCGATTCCGGAGCTGCTTGGGGCAAAGGCACTGATCGTGGATGACAATATGGATACCTGCAGAAGTGTCAGCAGGATGCTTCGGGATATTCAGATGCGCCCGGATTGGACGACATCCGGCAAGGAGGCCATCGTTCGTGCACAGGATGCAGCGGAAATGATGGATGAATATAAGGTCTATATCATCGACTATCTGATGCCGGATATGAATGGTATCGAGACAGTCAGAAGAATCCGGAGAGTCATAAGCGCGGATGTCCCGATCATTGTCCTGACGGCCTATGACTGGGCAGATTTTGAGTCTGAGGCCAGACAGGCCGGGGTTACGGCATTTGTATCAAAACCAATCTTCATGTCGGAACTTCGAACTGTGCTGACCCAACCGGTAATCAAGGAAGGCATAGAAAGTCTGGAAAGAGAAAACGAGAAGAAAGAGACTTATGATTACAGCGGCAGGAGAGTACTTCTGGTGGAAGATAATGAGCTGAACCGGGAGATAGCTACTGCAATTCTGGAAGAAGCAGGCATGAAGGTGGACAGCGTAGATGACGGTGATGTTGCGGTTTCTGCCATCAACAACGCCCCTGCAGACCAATATGATCTGATCTTTATGGATATTCAGATGCCTAAGATGGATGGCTATACCGCTACCAGAGAGATCCGGACACTGCCGGATAACCGGAAAGCAAACATTCCGATTATCGCTATGACGGCAAATGCCTTTGAGGAGGATAAAAGAAAATCCTATGAGTCAGGCATGAACGGGCACATCATAAAGCCGATCAGTATTGAGGAAATTGCGAAGGTGCTGGATGGAATCTTTAATGAGAGAAATCGAGAAATCAATGTAAATGGAGATATTGACATAAAATGAAAGAAAAATTAAGCTTCCTGAGCGAGCAAGCAAGCGCAGGAGGATTCTGACATGAGCAAAAAAGGAAGGAACTCATTATTCCGCTGCTTATACTGATAGCTGGAATTGTTTTGCCCGGAACCATGGCAAAAACAATTATGAGTGTACCACCGGTGCAGTACTTCCTGCAGCTGCAAAAGACGGTATTGTGACCCATGCAAACCACTTTATCGTACAGCCAAAGATTCATGCGCTGCAGCGTACCTTAAGAGATGAGAGACTTCGTGAACTTCTTATGGAGAAACATGGAGAGATCGATGTGGATTATATTAAGTGCTGCATGGCAGATCATGTGAACTATCCACAATCCCTCTGCTGTCATCCACCGATCCTAACTCAGCCTCTTATGATGAGAAGCATTACCGTATCCAATGAGATCGTAGATTTTGAGGCAGGTGTTGTACATATCTGTGAAGGACCGCCTTGTACAGGAGATTACAGAACCTATGTATTATAATATACCTTGTACTTATATGCGCGGCGGTACCAGCCACGCATTGATCTTTCGCAAAGAAGATCTTCCGGAAGATAAGACTATATGGCCGGAATTTTTTATGAAGGCCCTGGGAGTGAGAAAAACAGCAGCTGGACTTTCAGCTATGGGTGTGGATTTCCCGACCCATAAGATCATTATCCTTTCTCCTCATGAGGGAGATGATGCGGATGTTGATTATAATTTCTTCCAGACAGATGATGAAAATTATTATGTGGATAACCGGGGAAACTGCGGAAACATGTCATCTGCTGTAGGCCCTTATGCCATTGATGAAGGGATCGTAGAGGCAAAGGAACCAGAGACCATCGTCCGTATCTTCAATACCAACACCCAGAGGATCATCAGAAGCAAAGTTCTGGTGAAAAATGGAAAAAGCTGTATTGAAGGCGGTACCAGGATCCATGGAGTTCCAGGTACAGGTTCTCCTATTGAACTTACCTTTGAAAATCCAGGGGGCGGTCTTACAGGAAAATTGTTTCCAACAGGAAATAAACAGGATATTTTAGATGTTCCAGGATATGGAAAACTGCCCATTACACTGATCGATTGTGCCAATCCAGTGGTTATCTTTAAGGCAGAGGATGCCGGCTTAAAGGGAACGGAACTGATGGAACTGAATAAAAACCAGAAGTTTATCGACCTTGTTACTTACGTAAGAGGTATGGCGGCAAAACTTTGCGGCCTGGTGGATAAATGGGAAGATGCAGCTACAAAATCTACGTATATGCCATTTGTAGGCATTGTTTCAAAGCCTCAGAGCTATAAAGATATGGATGGAAATTTTGTAGATGAAAATAAAATGTCCATTTGCTGCCGCTCTTTTATTACCAGGATGCACCGGGCTTATCCTATTGCTGCCTCTATTGCAACGGCAGCAGCATCACGGGTACCGGGAACGGTTGCCTATGAATGTGTATGCCCGAGAGGTTCAGAAGAAGATATAGTCCTGGGCCATGCAGGAGGCTACACAACAGTAAACATTAAAACAGAAGGGGAGCAGATCCTTTCAGGAACTGTGATCCGCACCGCATGCCCTATTATGAAGGGAAATCTGTGGGTGGAGATCCCAGATTAGAAAAGTATTTGTTACAGTTCAACCAGGCTTCTTGTTTTCATGAATATGGAAACAAGAAGATGTCATGGCTGAAC
>CAVHNP010000120.1:0-3726 GCA_963637505.1 Prevotella sp. CAG:279 | reverse complement strand
GATACGAGAAGTGCGTAAGATACGAGAGAGCTTATGCTTCACCGCGTTCTATGCTTGCTCGTTTCGATGCTTCTGCAGCAAAGAAATAATTAAAACAAAACCTTGTATAAACCTTATAAGGGGCAGGAAGTCGTTACAGCGACTTCCTGCCCTTTTGGCTACAACTTCAATATTGAAATACAAGCCCATAAGTAATATAATATTTAAGCTTGAATTCATATGATAGGATGCCTATGCCAAAAGCAAACAAAAGCCGGCAGGGCATTCATAAAAGAATAGTTTAATGGATAACCGGAGGTTTCACGAAGTATGAAGTACGGAGTAAATGAACTCAGAAGAATGTACCTGGAATTCTTCGAAGGCAAGGATCATCTTGCTATGAAGAGCTTTTCCCTGGTACCGCATAATGATGACAGCCTGCTGCTGATCAATGCCGGTATGGCGCCCCTCAAGCCCTATTTTACAGGCCAGGAGATTCCGCCCCGCAAGAGAGTAACAACCTGTCAGAAATGTGTCCGTACAGGAGATATTGAAAACGTAGGAAAAACAGCCAGACATCTGACCTTCTTTGAGATGCTGGGTAACTTCTCTTTTGGAGATTACTTTAAGACAGAGGCGATTCACTGGTCCTGGGAATTCTTAACAGAAGTCCTCAAGCTGGATCCGGAAAGACTCTATCCTTCCATTTACGGAGAAGATGAGGAAGCCTTTAAGATCTGGAATGAAGAGATCGGTGTACCGGCAGAGAAAATCTATCGTTTTTATCGTGATCCGGAGACCGGCGAATGTGATAACTTCTGGGAGCACGGCTCAGGTCCCTGCGGCCCCTGTTCCGAGATCTACTATGACCGTGGAGAAAAGCACGGCAACGGTCCGGAGGATGTTATGGGCGGAGAAGGCGATCGTTTCATGGAAGTATGGAACAACGTCTTTACCCAGTTTAACAATGACGGCCACGGCAATTATACCGAGCTGAAGCAGAAAAACATCGATACCGGCATGGGCTTAGAGCGTCTTGCAGTGGTTATGCAGGATGTGGATTCCGTATTTGATATTGATACCATGAAGGCAATCCGCGATAAGGTTTGTGAACTTTCCGGCAAATCCTACCAGGTAAATGACAAGGATGACGTTTCCATCCGTCTGATCACAGATCATATCCGTTCCACGACCTTTATGATCTCCGATGGTATCATGCCTTCCAATGAAGGAAGAGGTTATGTTCTTCGTCGTCTGATCCGTCGTGCAGCTCGTCACGGCCGTATGCTTGGCATCAAGGGCGAGTTCATGGCAACCATGGCAGATGTCGTGATCAGAGAAAGCAAGGATGGCTACCCTGAGTTAGAAGAAAAGCAGGAATTCATCCGCCGCGTTCTGACAGAAGAAGAGCATAAATTCAATGCAACCATCGACCAGGGCCTTTCCATTCTGGCTGATATGGAAGCAGAATTAGAGAAAAAGGGAGAAAAGGTACTCTCCGGTGCAGATGCCTTCAAGCTCTATGATACCTATGGATTCCCGGTAGATCTGACAGAAGAGATCCTGGAAGAGAAGGGCTTCTCCTATGATAAGGAAGGCTTTGCCGCTGCTTATGAGGAGCAGAGACAGAAAGCCAGAGGAGCAAGAAAGACCTCTAACTACATGGGTAAGGAAGCTTCTGTTTATGATGATATCAATAAAGAGATCACGTCCGAGTTTGTAGGTTATGAGAATCTTAGCTATATTTCAAAGATCTCTGTTATGACAACAGAAGTAGATCCTTCCAATGACAAATACGGTGAGCTGGCAGAGGCTCTGACAGACGGAGATAAGGGAACCATCATTGTTGATCAGACACCTTTCTACGGAACCATGGGTGGTCAGGTAGGCGATAAGGGTACCATCTCTACAGCAGAGGGCTCCTTTGAAGTAGAGGATACGATCCATCTTCTCGGAGGAAGAATTGCCCACATCGGCCATATGACAAGCGGTATGCTGAAAGTCGGCGATGAGGTGAAGCTCAGCGTAGATGAAGAGAGAAGAGCAGATATCGCAAAGAACCATTCTGCAACCCATCTGACCCAGAAGGCTTTGAGAGAAGTACTGGGTGATCACGTACAGCAGAAGGGCTCTTATGTAGATGATACAAGACTTCGTTTTGACTTTGTTCATTTCTCTGCTATGACAGCAGAAGAGCTGGCAGAGGTTGAAAAGCGGGTGAACGAGAGAATCGCAGCAAATGTTCCGGTTGTGACAGAAGTGATGAGCTTAGAAGATGCTAAGAAAACCGGTGCTATGGCTCTCTTCGGAGAAAAGTACGGTGACAGCGTCCGTGTTGTAAAAATGGGAGACTATTCTACCGAGCTTTGCGGTGGTACCCATGTGGCAAATACCGGTTCCATCGGTCTCTTCAAGATTCTTTCCGAAAGCGGTGTGGCTTCGGGCGTGAGAAGAATCGAAGCAATCACAGGTTCTGCAGTATTAAGCTACTATGCAGATCTGGAGAAGACCATCGAGGAAGCAGCGAAGACAGTAAAGTCCAGCCCGGCAGAGCTTTTGACCAGACTGGAACATTTGATGAAGGAAGTAAAGGAACTGGAGAGCGAGAATGCATCCCTGAAGAGCAAGGCAGCAAATGAAGCCCTTGGCGATGTAAGTGATCAGGTAAAAGAGATCAATGGCGTGAAATACATCGGTAAGGCTTTAGAAGGCGTTGCAGCAGGAGATATGAGAAATCTCGGCGATCAGCTCAAGGAAGAAATCGGAGAAGGTGTGGTGCTTCTGATCTCTTCTGCAGATGGAAAAGTTTCCCTGGTTGCGATGGCAACAGATGAAGCGGTTAAGAAGGGGGCCCATGCAGGCAACCTGATTAAGGCGGCAGCGAAGCTCGTAGGAGGCGGCGGTGGTGGCCGTCCGAATATGGCACAGGCAGGAGGTAAGAATCCGGCCGGTATCGCTCAGGCTCTGGAGGAAGCAGAGAAGGTTCTCTCAGAGCAGCTTGCCTAAGGAGAGGCTGAGTTTATCGGCCTTTTCCGAAAGGGAAAGCATCAAAAAAGAAAATGACATGAAATGTGTGGGGATGAGACGTGCATTTTTATTCTATTGAAATGGTACTATTTGTAGCAGTACTTTTTGTACTCTACTATACGGTATGCCGCAGGAAGCAGTGGGGAGTGCTTCTTGTGGCATCTGCCGTTTTTTATATGTATTTCGGTCAGCTTTTCGGACTTTTGGTAGCAGTGACTGCCTTTACGGTCTGGGCTGGCGGAATGATCCTGACAAAAATGACTGCAGGTTATAAACTTGCCAGAAAAGCAGAAGGAATCACCAGAGAAGAGAAGAAGGCTTTAAAACAGAAGCTGACCTTTAAAAAGCGTTGGGTCCTTGTCGGAGAGTTGGTCATCAATCTCGGTATTCTGGCTTTTTTTAAGTATGGCGGTCTGTATTTTGAAGGATTTATCTTCCCGCTTGGAATATCTTTCTATACTTTCCAGGCCCTGTCTTATTTATTTGACATCTATAACGATAAGTATGAAGCGGATCCTAACTTTTTCCACTTCCTTCTTTTCGTATCCTGGTTCCCGCAGATGCTGCAGGGACCGATTTCCAGATTTAATGAATTAGGAATACAGTTTTTTGAAGAGCATAAGCTTGATTTTGATGGCATAAAGCGTTCCCTTCTTCTCTTTGCTTTTGGCTGCATGAAGAAGTATGCGATCGCGGATGTCCTCTCTAAGAGCGTTGTAG
>CAVHNP010000119.1:0-3790 GCA_963637505.1 Prevotella sp. CAG:279 | reverse complement strand
AGCCTGCAGCTCCCTACGGAAGCCTCGCTACCGTCTTTTGCGTGCATATCATCATCCCTTGCGCAGTACTATATTAGCTAACAACATCCCGTTAATTGATTGACAAGAGCAAGGCTAAAAATTATAATTATTTAACGTATGTACCTGCAGACATACCCGAGAAGTATGAGACAACTTGCAGCATACAAAAGAGGTATTTTATTTATGATTTCAAAACTCGAGCAGAAGTTTGGCAGATATGCCATTCCCAATCTCACCATGTATCTGATTATTTCCTATGTGATCGGCTATGTCCTTTCTTTTATGGGCAGCGGAGTTCTTTATTTTATTGCTTTAGAACCAAGCCTGATCCTGAAAGGGCAGATCTGGCGCCTGGTAACCTGGCTTCTCATGCCGCCGGGATTTTCAAACGTATTCATCATGTTTCTCATGCTCTTCATTTTCTACCAGTTCGGTACAATCTTGGAGAGAACCTGGGGCGTTTTTCGTTATAATCTCTATATCGTATCCGGTATTCTTCTTACCCTCATCGATTCTTTTATTGCAAAATTCATTTTAAATGCAATGGGTATTTCTTTCCTCTCGATGAGCTATAATACCTACTACATTGCGACTTCCATTTTTCTGGCTGTCGCTGCCATGTATCCGGATATGGAGGTTCGTCTCTATTTCATTATCCCGATCAAGTTCAAATGGGCCGCTCTCATTGATGTGGCCTTTCTTGTATACGGCTGCTTCACAGCGGCGAAGACCGGTTCCGTATCAACCGTAGTGATGATCGTAGCATCCCTGGTCAATCTTGTCCTTATGCTTTATCTGATGAAGAATGCATCTCCTTACCGGAGCAGTCAGAATGCAAAGAGAAGAAGGGACTTCCAGGCAAAGATGAATGCAGGAAGGCAGCAGACTACCTACAGATCCTCTTCCGGTCAGGTTACCAAACACAAATGTGCCATTTGCGGCAGAACCGAACTGGACGGAGACGATCTTGAATTCCGTTTTTGTTCCAAATGTAACGGCAATTATGAGTACTGTCAGGATCACCTCTTTACTCATCAGCATATAAAATAAGTTATTAGGAGAGAAGTATTATGGCTGAAGCAAAAGAATCCAAAAACTTTATCGAAAATATCATTGATACCGATATCGCGGAGGGACGTACCAAAAAGGTCGTTACCCGTTTCCCGCCGGAGCCGAATGGCTATCTGCATATCGGACATGCCAAATCCATCCTTTTAAACTATGGCCTTGCCCAGGAATATAATGGCGAATTCCACCTTCGCTTTGATGATACCAATCCGACCAAGGAGAAGATTGAATTCGTAGATTCTATCAAGGCAGATATCGAGTGGCTGGGTGCTGACTGGAAAGAGCACCTTTATTTCGCATCTGATTATTTCGACAAGATGTATGAATGTGCCCTCCTTCTGATCAAAAAGGGACTGGCCTATGTAGATGATTCCACACCGGATGAGATACGTCAGATGAGAGGAAGCCTGACAGAAGCAGGTACCAACAGTCCCTACCGTGACAGAAGCATCGAGGAGAATCTTAGTCTCTTTGAAGCAATGAAAAATGGTGAGTTTGAGGACGGTGCTAAGGTTCTTCGTGCCAAGATCGATATGGCTTCTCCGAATATCAATATGCGTGACCCGATTCTCTACAGGATCAGCCGTATGACTCATCACAATACCGGAGATAAATGGTGCATTTATCCCATGTATGACTTTGCTCATCCGATCGAGGATGCGATCGAAGGCATCACCCATTCTATCTGTACTCTGGAATTCGAAGATCACAGACCCCTTTATGATTGGGTGGTTCGTGAAACAGAGTGGGAGAATCCGCCCAAGCAGATCGAGTTTGCCAAGATGTACCTCACCAATGTGATCACAGGTAAAAGATATATCAAGCAGCTGGTAGAGCAGGGCATTGTTGACGGCTGGGATGACCCGAGACTGGTTACCATCGCGGCTCTTAAGAGAAGAGGATTTACACCGGAGTCTCTCAAGACCTTTGTAGAACTCTGCGGTATCTCCAAGAGCAACAGTTCTGTAGATTATGCTATGCTGGAATACTGCATCCGCGAGGATCTGAAGATGAAGGTGCCTCGTATGTATGCTGTCCTGGATCCGATCAAGCTTGTGATCGATAATTATCCGGAAGACCAGGTAGAATATTTTGATGTTGTCAATAATGTGGAATGCGAGTCACTCGGTTCCAGAAAGGTTCCCTTCTGCAAGGAACTTTATATTGAGCGTGAAGACTTTATGGAAGAGCCGCCGAGAAAATATTTCCGTCTCTTCCCGGGTAATGAGGTTCGTCTCATGAATTCCTATTTTGTTACCTGTACCGGTTTCGAAAAGGATGAAGAAGGCCAGATCACAGTTGTGCACTGTACTTATGATCCGGAAACCCGCAGCGGCAATAACTTTACCGCCCGTAAGGTAAAAGGAACCATCCACTGGGTATCTGCAAGACACGCCATCCCGGCTGAAGTTCGCCTCTATGAGAATATTGTAAATGAAGAGGAGGGTGTTCGTAACGAAGACGGCAGCCTGAATCTGAATCCAAATTCCCTGACCGTATTAAAGGAATGCTACCTGGAGCCGAACCTGGCCGATGTAAAGGCTTATGACAGCTTCCAGTTTGTCAGAAAGGGCTATTTCTGCGTAGACGCCAAGGATTCGACTGCGGATCATCTTGTCTTTAACCGCATTGTTTCCATGAAGAGCTCCTTTAAGCTGCCGAAGTAAAGAAAAGCCTTTCGAAAGCGAAGATGACCTGCGAGGCATTGACAGATAATTGCTTTTTTTAATTCAAGACTCTTTCTTTTCGGGAATTCTGTTATAATATGAATGAATAATTCGAAAAATATTCGCTATTCTAAATACAAAGAAAATAAGAAAAAGGAGGACAGTAGAATGAAAAAAACAATTTTTACCATTGGCAGACAATATGGAAGCGGCGGAAGATCGATCGGAAGAAAGCTGGCTGAAAAGCTGGATATTCCCTACTATGATAGAGAACTTTTAACCGAAGTTGCCAAGGATAATCCCTATTCCGAACAGATTCTGGAAAGTTTTGATGAAAAGCCGATGAAGAGCCTGCTTTACTCTATCGCGATGGGAGCGGGCGGTGCTATCGGTAATCCGGCCATGCCGATTTCCGTACAGGCTTATCTGGCTCAGTTCCAGACCATCAAAAAGCTGGCAGAAGAATCCGAAAAGGGCTGTGTTTTTATCGGCAGATGCTCTGATTATGTTCTGCAGGATCGTGACGATGTGGTATCCGTCTTTATCAAGGCAGATATGGAATACCGCAAGAAACATGCCTTAGAGTATGAAAAGGAAATCCCTGCGAATATCACCGAGAAAATCCGCAAGATCGACAAAAACCGTGCAAGCTATTATGAATATTACACCGAGCAGAAATGGGGCAATGTAAGCAATTACGATATTTCCCTGGACAGCGGTCTGATCGGAGAAGAAAACTGCATCAAACTCATCTGTGAATTCGCCGAAATGATGGACTGAGATTGTGAATTGTTTGACAGATTTGGTTTTATGTAAAGTGCTGTCAGGCAAAGTTGTAATTTTTTTCTAAATTAGGGTTTATCAGTCAGCTAATCACTTGACAAAGGGAAAAGAATTTTCGTATTATTAATTAGGTTAAATAAATGTTTTTTAGCATCTTATTTAAAAAATATCAGGAGGTAATGTAACAATGGCACTGAAAGATTTATTCCGTATGGACGGAAAGACAGCAGTTGTATTTGGTGGTGCAGGCG
>CAVHNP010000118.1:0-3863 GCA_963637505.1 Prevotella sp. CAG:279 | reverse complement strand
ATGTTCATGACCTATAACGGCAAGAGAGCCCAGGTAAAATCCGAATATATATCAATTTCATAAAAAAAGAAAAGGAAGATGTTTTTTGCTTTGGGGAAAGCAGAAACATAAGAAGGGGTATTATTTCAGGGGGAATATAAAATGAATGCAAAAAAAGATGCTTATACAATCAATCCGAAGGACAGGGTGAGTCCGGGAGCAAAGCTATGCTATTCGATCGGTTTTGCAGGCAAAGATGGATTTCAGACGATTGCAAATAATTATCTGATGATGTTTCTGATGATGGTAGCGGGGCTTCCCGGAGCCTTTATTGGTTCTATGATGTTGGGAGCCAGGATCTGGGATGCGATTAATGATCCGATCCTGGGGTCTCTGGCTGATCATACCCATTCCAAGCTGGGAAAATTCAGACCTTATATCTTGTCATCGATTCCTATGGCGGCTATATTTGCGGCACTCTTCTTTGTGCCGAATCTCTCCGAGGGAGGGAAAATGCTCTATTATGTGATCGTATATGTCCTCTATGGCATGTGCTATACCGTTCTGGAAATTCCGTATTTCGGACTGACCGGTGCGATGACCAACGATCCGCAGGAGAGAGCCTCCATTACAGCATGGAGCAGAATCATTTCAAGAATTCCGGCTTTTGTATGGCCGCTGGTCCTGGCTGCTCTGGTAACCAGATTTGACGGAAACGGACTTACCATCGGACAAAACGGCGTTTTTTATACGGCAATTCTTGTCGGAATCGTGGCAATCATTGCATCCGGATTTTCTTTCTTCGGCTGTCATGAAAAGGCACTTGCGACAGCAGAGCCTGCAGCAAAGAAAAATTCAGGCCTGCAGGATTTCCTGAATGTATTAAAAGGAAATTGGGCTCTTCTAGCTGTTATGGCAGCCCAGCTCTTCTTCACCTTTAATCAAATTCTGTCTGATATGATCAACGGTTATTATCTGACCTACTCCCTTGGCTCACCTGCCCTGATCATGGGTGTGGGTGTTGCACTTGTTGCAGTGGGTGCCTGCATAGGTCAGTTTTTCTATCCTTACATTGCTACCAAAGTGGGCAGCTGCAAGACCATCATGCTGATCGGTGTGCCCATTTACTGCGCCCTGCTTTTGCTCAGCTATCTTGCAGGTAATATTTCAATTCCCCTGTATCTGGTGGTTTTGGTAATTACGAATATGTTTGTCGGGGCATTGCAGATTAATGTCATTAACCTTTGCTTCGAGGTATGTGATAAGCTGGAATGGCAGAACGGAATCCGTCAGGATGCAACGGTATTTGCGATCGTTTCCTTCCTGATGAAACTGGCAGCAGGATTTGCTTCTACGATCGCAGGAATCGGTCTTCAGATGGTAGGATTTCAGGGAATGGGGCCGGTTACGATCGATGTTACACCGGCAATGGCCGGCGGAGTAGCCGTACTCAGATTCCTTCTTCCTGGCATTCTGGCAGCGATTTCCTTTGTTGCGGTTCTTTTCTATCCGATCAAGAAGGAGGAGATAGAAAGCATTCGAGCCGATCTTCGAGAGCGTCATGGCAAAATGCCATTAGAATAAAGAATCAAAAAGAATGAAAAGGAAAAGGGATTTCCGCTGTGGTTTTACTGCAGCGGGAATTCCGATATTAAAAAAAGGAGATATCAGAAAATGGAAAAAGCATATCCGCATCTGCTTTCCCCGGTTATGGTCGGAAAGCATCTCTTAAAAAACCGTATGGAATATCCGAATGCGTCACCGCATACCCTGATGGGACCGGAAACCTTTCCGGCAGAGGGCTTTCGTGATTTCCATGTAAATTTGGCCAGAAACGGAGCCGGAATCGTAACGATAGCAGAATGGAATGATATGGAACAGCATAAGGGTCCTTATCAGTTTGATTTTACCCATATGCAGGCCTTTGATCTAAAGGATCCCAGCACACACAACTATTTTTCTTTGATGGCGGAGGAGATTCATTTCTATGGATCAAAGCTTTTGATTCATGCCTCGATTGAGATGCCGGAAGGCTATTCCATGTATGGAGGTAAGGTCTTTGGGATGGGAGCGCCGCATGATCTCCCGGAGACAAAGCAGCTGCCAAAGGAGATGATGCCTCAGGTCATTGATGCCTTCCTTGAAAAGCTTCATATGTATAAAATTATGGGTTTTGATGGGCTCAGCATGCGTACGGATATGGAGATCCTGCCTGAGCAGAAGACCAGAGAGGATGAATATAACAGCGATACCATAGAGAACAGATCCCGCTTTATTCGTCGGGTTTATGAAGCAGTAAAAGAACGCTTTGGCGATGATTTTATCACAGAGGCGATCATTGCCTGGGAACAGCCCTGGGGCTATGGATGGAAACAGGGACCCGGTGTAAATTCCGATGAAGTGGCAGAATTTTGTCATTTAATTGATAAAGATGTGGATATTTTCCAGATCAGGGAAAAAGATGGAACAAGATCCCATCCCACAGGCTTTAATTTTAAGCAGGGGGATCATCCCGCAGTTGACTTTGCAGCCAGACTAAAATCAGAAGGAATCACTGCTTTGCTGGAACCGATCGGCGGTTTCCAGGAGCCGGAGGAGATGGAAGAGATCCTTGCGGCAGGGAAATGTGACCTCTTTGGTATGGCCAGAGCCTTTATGGCTGATTATGACTATGGAGAAAAGCTGCTTTACGGAAAGAGCGAGGAGATTACGCCCTGTCTGAAATGCAATAAATGCCATGGAACCATTCTGCCGGAACCGGAACCCTGGATCACTATGTGTTCCGTCAATCCTATTCACGGTCTGAAGCATGAACTTCCCCGTATGATTCGCGAAAGCAAGGCAAAGAAGGTGGCGGTAATCGGCGGCGGAGCAGCCGGAATGAGGGCAGCTATTGAGGCAGCAAAGAGAGGGCATAGCGTAAGCCTTTTTGAAAAGAGTGATAAGCTGGGAGGACAACTCCTGCATGCGGATTATTTTGATTTTAAGTGGCCTATCAAAAATTATAAGGAATGGCTGATCCGGGAAATGGATCGCCTTGGCGTAAGGGTTCAGATGAATTGCAGCCCTGCACCGGAAGAGATAGAAGAGGCGGGATTTGATGCTGTTCTTGCTGCAACCGGAGCGGTAGCTGTTCTGCCAAAGAGTATCGAAGGACTTTTCGATGAAGAGGGAAAGGCTCTTTATCCGACAAGCTGGGAGATCTGGGGAAAGGAAGCAGAGCTTGGCAGGCATGTTATCATCATTGGCGGCTCCGAGACCGGTATCGAGACAGCGATCTATCTCTTAAGAGCAGGTCATAAGGTTACGGTATTGACTCGTCAGAATGAGGTCGCACATGATGCTTCTAAACTGCACTATATTACCATGTCCTTTGTGAAACAGGATGATGAAAGCCATGCACATGAGGCAGCAGAATGGGAACGCTATGAGGAGTTCACCGGCATTGTAAATGCAAGAACCAAGTCTGTATCCGGCAAGAGGGTGACCTATGTGGATTCGGATGGCAGGGAGCAGACGATCAGCGGAGATAGTATTGTCATTTGCGGCGGTACGAGAAGACTGACAGAGGAGGCACTTTCTTATCAGAATACTGCCCTTCAATTCTATGCGATCGGGGATTGCCTTCCGGGTGCGGGAAACATTCAAAGATGTACCAGACAGGCTTTTGCCAGAGCCAATCTGATCTGATGAGCAGTCATCTCGAAAATAATTAAATAGAATCAACAAAGAGCCTGAAGACAGTAAAAAATGCTGTGTGTCAGGCTCTTTTTTTAGGCAGAACATCTCGGCTTTTATGGCCGGGCTTCATAATGCCGTACTGCAAAGGGTGATGATATGCACGCAAAAGACGGTAGCGAGGCTTCCGTAGGGAGCTGCAGGCT
>CAVHNP010000117.1:0-3953 GCA_963637505.1 Prevotella sp. CAG:279 | reverse complement strand
CCGTCTTCGCTGCCAGCCTGCAGCTCCCTACGGAAGCCTCGCTACCGTCTTTTGCATGCATATCATCACACTTTGCAGTACAGCATTATGAATCTCGCCCTTTTGCTTACAGCCTTAAGAACAAAGATTTGTAATTTGCTATTTCTGCCCATACTTATGAAGGAAGAAATCATGGAAAAAGGCGCAGTCTTCCGGTGAAATCTCAACTGCACCGCCCAGAAGCTGGGCATCAATATATATTCGTGCCGTCTTCTCCAAAAGAATTGACGCCGTAAGGGCACTCTTCAAATCCGGACCTACTGTAATCGCACCATGACTTGCCATAAGTGCACCGCATCTCTCATCCAGAGCATCGAATACTGCATCTGCAAGCTCCACAGATCCCGGCTTTGTATAAGCTGCGCAGCGAATATCACCGCCCAGGATCTGTACCTGATCCTCTGAAATAGCAGGAATTCCTTTTCTGGTACAGGAAACGGTTACCGCCGCCGTTGAATGGGTATGAACAATGCCATTTACCTCTGGTTTACCCAGCAAGATTTTGGAATGAATCGGCGCTTCGATTGACGGCTTTAAAGATCCTTCATATTCCTGCGTATTCATATTTACCAAAACCATCTGTTCCGGTGTCAGCTTATTATAATCCATGCCGGACGGCGTAATTACCATATAAGACTCATCTACCCGCCCAGAAATATTTCCCCAGGTTCCGGCCGTCAGACCGGCATTTGCCATCGCCTTGGCCGTTTCACATACTTGGATCTGCATTAACTGCACTTTTTCTCTATTCACGGTACTCCCCCTCTTATTTTTCTTCCCCCAGTGCCTTCAGATACCTCTCCAGTGCATCCTGCCAGCTCGGCAAGGGTTCAAAGCCATTTTCAGCCAGTTTTTTCTTTTCCAGTCTGGAATTGAAGGGGCGAGCTGCCTTGGATAAACCATATTCTTCTGTCGTAACCGGTGTTACCTTTGTTGTATATCCTGCCTGACGGAAAATCTCTACCGTAAAATCATACCAGGAAATATAGCCACCTTCATTGGTTGCATGATAATAGCCGTATTTCTCCGTCTGGATCATATCCACCAGAAGTCTTGCCAGATCATAGGTATAGGTAGGTGTTCCGATCTGGTCATTCACCACCCTTACTTCCGGATATTTCTCTCCTACGGAAAGCATGGTTTTAATGAAGTTCTTACCGTTCAGGCCAAAGACCCAGGCAATTCTTACAATAAAGTACTTTGACAGGGTATTGGCGATTGCCAACTCTCCTTCCAGTTTGGTCTGGCCGTACACATTAAGGGGCGCATAGTCCTTACAATCCGGCTCCCAGGGTTCTGTTCCCTGGCCATCAAAGACATAATCCGTACTTAAATAAACCACCTTTGCATCTACTGCCTTAGCTGCATCTGCAATATTCTGGGTACCGCCTACATTGACTGCATAGACCTTTTCCTTGTTTTCCTCATCTTCCGCTGCATCTACCGCCGTCCAGGCCGCACAATGAACGATCACATCCGGCTGCAGCTCCTTTACTGTCTTCTCTACTGCCTCTTCATTCGTAAGATCCATTGCAACATAGGGCATTTTTGTAACTGCCGTTCCATCCTGAATGCCACTATATTCCGGTGCAAGATCTGTTCCGACTCCTTCTATATTTCTCTTTGCAAGTTCATTCATCACGTCATGGCCAAGCTGGCCGGCAACGCCTGTAACAAATACCTTCATTTCATTCCTCCGGGAAGTAAAAACACATTTTGTCTATCATACCATTTTCTCCGGGGGGAAGAAAGAGGCTCCCTACTGCAAATCACAAATCACTCAAGAGCGATAAAACATAATGTATTGATAATGATTTAATAAAAGCCGAGATTTCAATTACACGAAAAAAGCGCGGCTCTTTAAAACCACGCTTCTCCCTTTGAGGAAATATAGATCCCAGCGTTTTTGTCGTTGGAACATTGGTATGTTTGTGTTATGCTATAAAGAGTGTTATCCAATTCTCTACAGATAGCACTGATTTATATCAACTTCTGTGCCTGCTGACTGAAAGGTACTCACATGAGCGTTAATAGAAAATCCAGCTAGGCTGTGCTGTATTGATATGCAGCAGGCACAAAAGAAGATGTCGCATGACCGGCCAATGACCGGCCACGATACGGAGGAGATTGATTCCGTATCAAAATAGGGATAAGTAAGCAAGACGCTTTTATCTGCAGAGAGCCTACAAATAAAAAAAGGCATCGAAACTCATTGTTTCGACGCCTTTGTCTTACATCCTGTATTTTATTCTTATCTTGCTTTTTTCGCAAGTGAAAATTATGCACAATTTTCGCTTGCGTTTCGTTATATCTTTTCGTCGTTTTGTCGACTTATTGTTAAAAGTACTGTCGCCTCATTTTCAAGAGGGCTTATTCAAGCATAATCTCAAAAGGGGATTTCCCGTTAACAAATCCATATCTTCCACGAAAAAGCCAACAAAGAAAACAGGAATGACCGTTTTAGAACAAAATGTGTCGATAAAACCCCTTAAATCACATAATAATCCCAGTCATTCTCCTCGGCCTTCTTCATCAGATCCGCCAGGGTATAACTGTCAATGTAATCATTGATGACCTTATCCAATCCGGACCAGAAGGAAAGGGCTGCACAATCTGATCTTCTCTCGCAATCAGGATTGCCCTCGTCAATACAGGGCGCTAAGGATACATTGCCTTCTGTAATTCTCAGGATATCTCCGATGGTATATTCATCCGGCGCCTTTGCCAGACGATAGCCGCCATTGTTGCCTCGAAGGCTGTTCAGCATACCGGCCCTATTCAGCATACCGATGATCTGTTCCAGATATTTTACCGTGATGTTCTGTCTTGTGGAAATCTCCTTTAATGGAATATATTCTCCTGTATTATGCATGGCAAGATCCAGCATAACACGTACTGCATATCTGCCTTTTGTAGATACTTTCATCTTTTTCTCCGTTCTTTTTCACGCTAATCCCTATATTTAGATAGGTATACCAAGTATTTACCTTAGTTTAGGGTTTCACAGCAAAAAAGTCAAGTTATCTCTCACTTCCTTTGCAGATACCCATTCTCAAAAAGATAGTTCAAAAAGGCCTCGCAGCCTTCCTCGATATCCCGGTAAGCTACATCAAATCTCCTGCTATACCAGGGATCCGAAACATCCCTGCCGCTGCCGGCATAGGACAAGAGCTTAAAAAGCTTTTCTCCCTTTTTATGGCCGGTCATCCTTTCCATATTTCGAATATTATTTTCATCCATTCCGATCAGGAAATCATAGTCCTCATAATCCTTCTTTTTCAGCTGAACGGCTCTCTTGCCTTTTCCGCTAAGGCCGTGACGATTCAGTTCCGCTTCTGCCGGCGGATAAACCGGATTCCCGACCCCTCCCCAGATTTCTTCACTGGAAGTCGCTGCCGATGCAATGGACAGCTGATCTGCTACTCCTGCTTTCTCAGCCATATCTCTGAAAATAAATTCTGCCATGGGAGAACGGCAGATATTGCCGTGGCAGATGAATAGTACTTTTATCATCTTATTTTTAACTCCTTGATTTGCGGCGAAATACGCCGGTTTGCCTTATTATCTTTGAAAATGCGGTGGGTTTAAATAGCCTTGAATCTGGGCAAATCTCCGCGTTTTCCCGACTTCTCTCTCCTGTTTTTGCCGTTTTAGGTGGCAGCCAAGGTGGCAGAAGTCCCTCTTTTGCCACCCGTGCCACCTAAAAGCTTAAAATCCTTATTTTAGAGATTTTCTTCCTATCCCAGACATTTATCAGCTGTCCCATGCTTTAACCCTATGCACTTATCAGGCCCCTTTCATGCATCTTTCGAAGTCACTTTTTGCATCAGTAAATTCCAGATGCGTATACGTATTCAAAGTGATTCCAATCTCTGAATGGCCCATAATATACTGCAGATTCTTAGCATTCATAC
>CAVHNP010000116.1:0-4269 GCA_963637505.1 Prevotella sp. CAG:279 | reverse complement strand
TTTCTTTTTCTTAGGAAATGGGGGTGCTTCAGTCGAAACACCCCCGCTCCATACGTATCTCTTCCCGGCATTCTACCGCTGTGGGAAGCACTGTTTATTTAAGATTGTGTTTCTTATACATTCCAATACCTAACAGGATCGCTCCCATGAGCAATGCCAGAATCGGGATCAGGAAATTCATCGTATCCCCTGTCTGGATCCTGCTTGTTGAGGATGACGGAATGTTAACCGTTACTGTCTGTGCAGTGTCATTCAGATCCTTGTGTTCAGCCACTGTTACATCTTTATGCTTGAGCGTTTCAAAGACAACAAGCTGGCTCTTCTTTGACAACGCAGATCCATCAAATGTAAATGTCACATCCACGGTTCCGCTTGTTTTTTCTGCCTTGAACTTTGTTTCTGCTGTTACCTGCTTACCATTTACAGTAAATGCCTGACCGGTAGCTTTGTCCATCAGGATGCCGGTTACGGTATATTCCTTACCAACCACGAGATTTTCATAGCTTACTGTGTCAACTACTGTCATGGAAGAGGATTTATCCGCATTCTTTGCTCCGTTGATCTTCGCAGAAGTTTTGATCTTCTGGAAGAAGACAGTCTGATCCTCATCATTCAGATCCTTGTGTTCTCCGACGATCTTTCCATTTGCTGTTACTTCCTCGAATACAACGCCCGTCTTTCCGGCCAGTTCTGTTGCATCAATATCAAATACGATATCGATCTCTCCCTCTGCCTTCTCACAGGTAAAGGTCTTGGAAGCAGTTACTTCCTTTCCATTAATGGTAAAGGCTTTACCACTTTCCTTGTTCATTAGCGTTCCGGTTACGATATATTCCTTACCAGGGATCAGATCTTTATAACTTACAGTATCTTTGATCTTCGTCTTTGCTGATGCGGCAACCTCATCCTTTGTCTGGTCATCGATCGCTTTTGTATGAAGCTCCGGATAATGTACACTCTGATCTTCATCGTTCAGATCCTCGTGGAAAGCAACCGTATATTTTTCATAACCAAGCTTTTCAAATGCGACTACGGTCTGTCCGGAGATCAGGGTTGAATCAAAGGTAAATTCAATATCTACCGATCCATCTCTTTCTTCCGGTGTAAAGGTTACAGATGATGTAACCGGCTTGCTGTCCTTATCGGTAAGTGTCTTTCCTGTTTCCTTTACCATCAAAGTTCCTGACATGGTATAGGTTTTACCCGGGATCAGATTTTTATAAGTTACAGTATCTACCACTGTAGTATCTTTTCTTACCAGGCCTGTATGACCCTCAG
Organism: Prevotella sp. CAG:279; assembly: GCA_963637505.1. Taxonomy (GTDB): domain Bacteria; phylum Bacillota; class Clostridia; order Lachnospirales; family Lachnospiraceae; genus RUG14243. The sequence goes on along the minus strand of CAVHNP010000116.1, from coordinate 2,991 downwards.
AATCCTTATCTACTGCATTTGTTTTGATCTCCGGGAAGCGTACGGTCTGATCTTCGTCCTCAATATCTGCATGTGCCTTTACTTTGACATCATTATGATAAAGATCTTCGAATACGACCACGCTCTGTCCATAGTAACCAAAAGATCTAAAGCTGAACGTGAGCCGCTGCTCTCCATCTGCTTCTTCCGGAATAAAGGTTGTTTCTGCTTTCACAGCATTTCCGGACTCATCTGCAATCGCTTCTCCCGTTTCCTTATTTATAAGAGTACCTTTGATGCTGTATTCTTTACCCGGGATCAGATTTTTATAACTTACCGTATCTACGATCGTTGTTGCCGCATCCCCGCTCTCAGCATAACCGATATGGGAATCCGTTTTTTTATCGATCGCAGTGGTATGCAGATCCGGATAATGAACGGTCTGATCCTCATCTTCGATATCCTTATGATATGCAACCTCGATGCCTTTATGTTCCAGGCTTTCAAAAGCTACGATTGTCTTTCCTGCAAGGATATCCTCTGTAACATCAAACTTTAATTCAACCTCTTCTTTTTCAGAAGAAGCTGTAAAAGTGGTCTGTGCAGTAAAGTTCTTCCCGTCAGATCCTGTCAGTTCTTCTCCGGTCTCCTTATCCATAAGTACGCCTTTTACAGTATATTCTGAACCGGGAACCAGATTTTCTACTGTAACAGTATCTACAAATGTTGCATCTCCTGATGATGTTCCGACATGATCTTCTGTTCTGCTGTCAGAAGCTTTTGTTCCAACCTCAGGGAAATGTACGCTCTGGCCTTCATCCTTCAGGTTCTCATGACTTGCGACCTTTACCTCACCGTTCTTTGTTTTCTGATAAACTTTTTCAAATACAACAACGGTATGTCCGGCAAGTTCAGATGCATTCACATCAAAATCAAGTGTTGCATCTCCTGATGCTGAATCCAATGTCACTGTCTTTTCAGATGTGATCTCTTTTCCATCTGAATCAAGAAGCGCCTCTCCTGTATCTGCATCCATGAGCGTTCCTACAAACCGGTATGTTTCTCCTGTTGCGAGATTTTCATATGCTACCGTATCTGTAAGAGTATTCTTTTCCAGTACGGTTCCGATATGATCGTTGGTTTCTCCGTCTGCCGCTGTTGTCTTGATGCCCGGGACATACGCTGTCTGATCTTCATCATTCAGATCTTCATGCGTTACAAGAAGGGCATTCTGCCAATACAGGTCTTCGAAAGCCACGGTTGTAATGTTCTGTAATTCAGACGCATCAAAGCTGAAGGTCATCGTCATACTTCCCTCAGAAGAAGACGGTGTAAATGCCTGTTCTGCTGTAGCGAGAACTTTCTGAGTATTCTTATCTACAAGCTTTCCCTTCATGGTATAGCTTCTGCCTGCAGTAAGCCCTTTATAGGATACCGTATCTGTTAATGTAGTTTTTTCTCCTGCCGGAACGATCTTACTTCCGGTCGCGTCGGAAACCAGAGTTGTGCCCATGATAATGTCATTATTCTTGATTACGCCGGTATTTCCGAGGGAGATCAGATCTCCGTTCTGGGTGATCTCAAAGGAAAGTTCCTTCGGGTCCTTTCCAGATGTTGCGCTGTTTGTCAGCTCGGTCAGTGTATATTTACCGTAGGTTAAAGCACCATCCTTATCACTTAAGGAAGAAAGATCCCCAAACCATACACCAGCGGAAGCATCCAGATCATCTGATGCTATCTTATTATCCTGCGCCTTGTCATTTCCATTTGTATTATTTGAATTATTCAGGTTCTTGGTAGAAACGCTACCGTTCTCATCGGTTACAACAACATGTGTCTCACCGGTTCTTTCATTGGTCAATGCAAAAGCAACGTTAGCCATCGGTTTACCGGATTCATCTGTTTTGGTGAATTCGATATCACCACGAGATACTGTATTGGAAATAATTATTTCATTGCTGTCATATATTACACTTTTATCATTCTCCCATGTAAATTTAGCTCCACTCGGGTAAGGTTCATATTCAACCACTTTTCCCGTATGAATTGCAGTGTCTAAAATATATCCTTGAGGGGCTTCTACCTCCTGTAAAGTGTAGTATCCAATCGGAAAAATTCTTTCTCCTTTATTATTGTAAAAGAAGGAATCAGATGCCCTTCCATTCCATGTGATGGATGGCGTTGTAGATAAGAAAATTTGGCCACTATTATCTGTTCTGTAATACCAGGTTCTGTCAATACTCTTCCCGTCATCAGAGAAGGTTACTTTGAATACCGCACCTGATAAATAATTTTTGGTAATTTCTCCATTAGAAGTTTTTACTAACCTTAAACGTCCAGGATCATCCGCCGGCTCATCCTCGAAGGATACCGTCGTTGTCTTACTACTTGTGATCGTAACCTTTTTTACCTCACTGCTCAGCTTGTAGCCTTTCGGCGCCTTGGTCTCCTTCACATAGTAAGTACCGACTTTCAGCTCCATGGGAGCCTCTGCATTTCCGTCCTTCTTCAGCTTCAGGGTACCGATCTTATTCGTGCACTTTTCATCGTAATAGACACTATAAAGTGCCCCTTCCAGAGAATAGCAATCGTTTCCCTTTGTAACGGAGGGATCTGCACTTGTCTTTGTGATGTTCAGTTTTCCGGTTTCCGGTGCCGGAACCGTCCAGTAAAGTCCGATCAGACCGGATCCCGCCTGGGCATTTGTTACGGGTGATACAAATCCAACTACGGAAAAGCCGGAAGTGCTGCCGTCTGCATTTGTCTTGATATTTGATGTCGTAAGGACTCTCATCCAGACGGAGTTTGCTCCATAGCTTCCATCCGGAATAGCTGCATGGGAGCAGAAAAGATTGATGGTTTCATAATCTCCTGAGGTGGTAAGCTTTTTCGTTCCGTCCAGAACAGTTACTGTTTGTTTACCTTTAATTCCGATTATTCTCTGATAATTATTTCCCTCCGTGGCATTATAAGTGTAATAGCCCTCGGAAAGGTCGATCCCGCTATTCGTAA
>CAVHNP010000115.1:0-4366 GCA_963637505.1 Prevotella sp. CAG:279 | reverse complement strand
TATCCTCAGGTCCTGCCACAGCGACCACCTTGGCAATATCAATCACGGTTCCGCCGCCGACAGCTATGATCCGGTTATAGTTCTTAACCCTGCATGCGGCAAGGATTGCATCTACATCTTTGTCTGTAGGTTCGCCCTTGCTATATTTCTCCCGGAATAAAGTCTGTACTCCGGTATGGAGAGGTGCAATATAGTCGTTATAAGTATGCTCACCGCATAGCACCAGGTCGTCGGCATTAAGCCCTGCTTCTGCGGCAAACTGTGCAAAATTATCATATTCTTCTATCTCTGTACGAATTGAAAAACCTTTCATTGTCTATTAGGCCTCCTTCTTGATCTCTTCATCCTGAATGTTATATTTACGTTCTACGAGTTCAATGATCAGTTCTGCGGTCTGATTCCATCCCAGCAGGCTGCTGTTTAACAGCACATCTCTGGTGTGTCTGTCACCACGCTTCTTTCCGGTGATATACTCATGTCTTGCATGCTGGGCTTTTTCCACAGATTCCCATTCCTCTCTTGCCTTGTGTTCATTCAAGCCTTTCTTTTTCATGACAGCTGCAATCTCATCTGCCTCCGGTGCATAGATGAATACATTCAGGACATCATCTCTGTCTTTCAGAATGTAATCACTGCTTCGTCCGACAATGACGCAGGAGGATTTCTCAGCGAAGTCATGAATTGCCTGGAACTGTGCATCGATAACCCTGTTGGAAAGGTTCGCATAACGGACACCATAGGAGGTATCGAAACCGTATCTTACACCAATCTTTGTATCTGCTTCCTCGACAAGTCCTTTATCAACGCCGATCTGATCTACAACCTTGTCTACAAGGTCTCTGTTATAATACTCGACTCCAAAATAATCTGCAACCATTTTGGCGATTTCTGGACCGCCGCTTCCGTACTCGCAGCCAACAGTGACAACAAAATGTTTTCCTTCATATTTTTTGTTGATCGCTGCAAGTCTGGGATCTTCCTCTTCTGCCTCATTTTCATCGGTAACAATGAAAATATCACGGCCAAATTCTGCACCGTATTTCTTCTTAGAATATACATAGAAGACCACACCCAGGGCAAGCCAGATTCCTACAACGATCCATTCCTGCCATACAAGTGCTGCGGAAAAGGATGCAGGAATGATATAGAGAAGGGTCATAAAGCCAGCCATAATGACAGCCATAACACCCACAAATTTACCGGCTTTTACTTTATAAGGGCGCTCCATGTCAGGCCGTTTCTTTCTCAAAATGCAGAAAGAGATTGAAACAAACATATAAGCAATAACACAGCCAAAAGAAGCTGCATCAACCAGCCATACGAGAACGCCTCTTCCAAAGAAGGGGGCGATACAGCAGGCAATTCCGCACAGAATAATAGCTGCTTCCGGTGTCTTATTTTTTCCGAGCTTTCCAAAGAAATCCGGAATCATCAGGGATTCACCCATGGAATAAAGCGCCCGGCTTCCACCCATGAGGAAGGAATTCCATGAAGTAATGATTCCGCACAGTCCGCCAATGATAAGAACCTTACCCATCATAGGCGAGTGAAATGCAATTTCAATTGCTTTTGCTGACACAAGACCGTTCTGGGAAGACATTTCCTCTATAATTGCATTCTGAGGCATGATGTAGCAGACCGCATAGACAATCAGGAGATACCATGCAACTGCAAGGAAAATCGATAACAGCATGATCTTACCGATTTTTTTATAAGGTACACTGATCTCCTCTGCTGCCTGAGGAATAACATCGAAGCCGATAAACAAGAACGGAGTCATGCAGGCAACTTTAAAAACACTTCCCAGGGTATTACCGGTGGAAGCCTCCCACATCTGCCCTGTAATATTAGAGATATCTCCATTTATCGTTGATCCGACTACAAGAAGAATTCCGGCAATCGCAATGATTGCAGTAAGGATTGTCTGTAGCATAGCTGCCGTCTTAGCACCTTTTAAATTGATATAGGTGATAAGAACTGCAAAACCAACACCTAAGAGAATCGTGGTAAGATAGATGTCCTTACCAGCAATGGAATACAGGTAAACCTGGTTAAAATCAGGAAAGAGATATGTGATTACGGTAGGGAGGGCTGTTGCCTCAAAGGCAGATGTCGCCACATATCCTAAGATAATCATCCAAGTACATACAAAGGATCCTGTAGGTCCCATAGCCCGGTAGCTGAACACATGTTCTCCACCGCATTGGGGCATAGCAGCCGTAAGCTCGGCATAGGTAAGACCGACGAAGAATACCATCAGACCACCGATCAGCATAGCGATCATAGAACCCATAAATCCGGCTGTGGTAATCCAGTCACCTGAGTTAATGACCCATCCCCATCCTATCATTGCTCCAAATGCGATAACAAGAATGTCCCAAGCACCCATTACCTTGTCAAACTTTGATTTCTGTTCCATAGACACTTCCTCCACTCTGATCTAAAAAATGCCAGGGAAGACAGATTTCCCGTCTTTCCTGACACCTTTGTCTTTGGTTCTATCATAATTACAGTGATTCCTTGAGGGCTTCCTCGAAAATCTCAAGTCCCCGCTCCATCTGCTCATCTGTCATGGTAAGAGGAGCCAGGAAACGGATGGTATTGCCTGCTGCACCGCAGTTTTCCAGAAGCAGACCCTTCTGCATTGCATTCTGAACGATATCTGCAACAAGCTTTGTAGCCGGCTCTTTTGTCTCCGGATCTGTTACGAACTCGACGCCAATCATGGCACCAAGACCTCTGACATCACCGATCACCGGATATTTCTTCTGGAGTTCTTTATATCTGGCAGTTACGACCTCACCGATATGCCTTGCCTTTGCTGCATAATCATCTCTTTCCATGATATCCATAACGGCTAATGCAGATGCACAGGAAAGTGGGTTGCCGCAGAAGGTGCCGCCGATGGTTCCTGCCGGGGCTGCATCCATCACCTCGGCTCTTGCAGTGATCGCTGAGATCGGAAGACCTCCTCCTAAGGATTTGGCCGTAGCGATGATGTCCGGAGCAGCGCCAGCTTCTTTCCAATACTCAGAAGCATAATATCTACCGGTTCTGCAGTTACCGCACTGAACCTCGTCTGCGATCATGAGGATACCGTTGTCATCACAGATTTTACGGACTGCTTTCACCCATTCAATCGGTGCCGGAATAAATCCGCCCTCGCCCTGAAGCGGCTCTAATATCATGCAGGCAATCTCACTGGCAGGAGCACCCTCATCGAAGACTCTGTTCAGTTCATCAATATAGAACTGAATTGCCTCTGCTTCCGTATATCCCTTGGGAGCTCTGTAGAGATACGGATACGGAGCACGATAGATGCTGGACGGGAAGGGTCCCATACCTACCGCATAGGTTTTCTTAGCAGTAAGTGCCATGGTAAGGTTGGTTCTTCCATGGAATGCACCGGTGAAGCAGATTACACCGTTTCTTCCGGTATAAGCCTTTGCAATCTTGATGGCATTCTCATCACACTCTGCACCAGAATTGGCAAAATAGGTTTTCTTCACATCTCCCTTACAGGGAATCAATTTATTTAATCGCTCAGCAAGAGTTACATAACCATCATGTACATAGACATTGAAAATGGTATGAAAATATTTCTCAGCCTGTGCCTTCACAGCCTCGATAACTTCCGGATTTGAATAACCGATATTCAGAACGCCTACACCGCCGACCCAGTCCAGAATCTTATTTCCATCAAGATCCTCAAACATGGCACCTGCACCCTGTTTGATGCAGATCGGATAGGTCTTGCCGCAAAGAGCCTTGGGGATTGCTGCGTCCCTTCTGTCAAGAAGTGCCTTTGATTTCGGTCCCGGAACCTGCTCTGTTATAATCTCCGGTAATGCATTTGCTAAATCCTTCGTCGTCATAATTTTCTCCTCCGTGAAATCACAAAAGGCGTCAAACAGAGTATGATAAAATACTTCGTTCGACGCCTTTGTCTTTGCATTTATTGATGTTACCTGAATTATAACAGTCCTGATTTTTATTACAATATGCCCGATATACCAAATCTTTTGTGCTCCGTGCACAAAATCAAGGTTTACGACGCATTTTATGGTAATTCCGTATCATAAAAGCGAGCTTCAGGGTCAGACAGCTTTCGATATCATCCAGATCCCTTCCCAGCAGTTCCTGAATCTTATTCAGACGGTAATTTAAAGTATTGCGGTGAAGATACATAGACCCGGCTGTATACTTTGCACTGCAGTTATGGTTCAGATAGTTCTCAAGAGTTTCACAGAGACTTCCATCATGGATCTCATCTGCGTGGATCAGTCTGCCAATATTTTTTTCAACGAATTCATCCAAAAATTTATCATCTGAAATCTTTGATATGAGGGTATACAGTCCCTGATCC
>CAVHNP010000114.1:0-4405 GCA_963637505.1 Prevotella sp. CAG:279 | reverse complement strand
TATGCACGCAAAAGACGGTAGCGAGGCTTCCGTAGGGAGCTGCAGGCTGGCAGCGAAGACGGGAGCATTGTGCCCAAGGGGCCGAAGGGCGTAGCCCTGAGTGAGCGCGTAGCGCGAGTTTTGCGGTAGTCTTCGCGAATAAGCCGCCTGCGGCGAGTAGGAAATGAAGCGTGTCTTTGCGGCATATCATCATCCCAACAGTACGAAAAAAAGACTTGCGAAAATGAGTTATATGTGTTATACCATATATAGAACAGAAAAGAGAAAAGACTGCTTTTCCCTGCCTCTGTTCGGGCAAGAAAATACAGCCACAGGAAAGAAGGTGGATTTATGAATATACAGAAATTTACACAAAAATCAATCGAAGCAGTGAATACCGGTGAAAAACTGGTTTACGAATACGGCAATCAGGAGATGGAAGAAGAGCATCTTCTGCTGGCTTTGATGCAGCAGGAGGATGGCCTGATTCCTAAACTGATCGAGAAGATGGGCATGGATCCGAAAGCCTTTACGAACGAGGTTATCGCAAAGGTAGAGGCCAGAACCAAGGTGTCCGGCGCCGGTCAGATTTATGTTGGCAAGGATTTGAATAATGCCCTGATCCATGCGGAGGATGAGGCAAAGCAGATGGGAGACGAATATGTTTCCGTAGAACATCTTTTCCTGAGTCTGATCCGCTATCCGAACAAGGCCATCAAGGAACTCTTTAAGACCTATGATCTGACCAGAGAAAAATTCTTAAAGGCTCTGTCAGAGGTTAGAGGAAATGTAAGGGTCACCTCTGATAATCCGGAGGCAACTTATGATACCCTTGAAAAATATGGCTATGAGATGGTAGAAAGAGCCAGAGCCCAGAAAACAGACCCTGTTATCGGCAGGGATACGGAGATTCGTAACGTCGTTCGTATCCTTTCCAGAAAGACAAAGAATAATCCGGTTCTGATCGGTGAACCTGGTGTTGGTAAAACAGCAGTTGTAGAAGGACTTGCCCAGCGTATTGCCAAGGGTGATGTACCGGAGAGCTTGAAGGATAAAAAGCTTTTTGCCCTGGATATGGGAACCTTGATCGCGGGTGCAAAGTATCGTGGTGAGTTTGAGGAGAGATTGAAGGCAGTGCTTGAGGAAGTAAAGGCTTCTGAGGGTCAGATCATTCTTTTCATTGATGAGCTGCATACCATTGTCGGAGCAGGCAAGACAGAGGGCTCTATGGATGCCGGCAATATGCTTAAGCCTATGCTGGCCAGAGGCGAACTGCATTGTATCGGTGCAACAACCCTGGATGAATACCGTATGTATATCGAAAAGGATGCTGCCCTGGAACGTCGTTTCCAGCCGGTTCATGTGGATGAACCTACTGTCGAGGATACGATTTCCATCCTTCGAGGACTGAAGGAAAGATATGAAGTTTTCCATGGTGTTAAAATCTCAGACAGCGCTTTGGTTTCGGCAGCCGTATTATCAGACCGTTATATTTCGGAACGTTTCCTGCCGGATAAGGCGATCGACCTTGTAGATGAAGCCTGTGCTATGATCAAGACAGAACTGAATTCCATGCCGGCAGAGCTGGATGAACAGCAGAGAAAGATCATGCAGATGGAGATCGAAGAGGCTGCTCTGAAGAAAGAGGATGACAGACTCAGCAAGGAAAGACTGGAAGAATTACAGAAGGAGCTGGCAGAGCTTAAGAGTGAATTTGCGACTAGAAAAGCGCAGTGGGATAATGAAAAAACAGATGTAGAAAGAGTTCAGAAACTGCGTGAAGAATTAGAGGAAGTTAACAAAGAGATCGCCATTGCCCAGCAGAATTATGATCTTGAGAAGGCAGCGGAGCTGCAGTACGGCAGATTGCCTCAGCTGCAGAAGGCTCTGGAGGAAGAAGAAGAAAGCGTCAAAAAGGTAGATCGGTCTCTGGTGCATGAAAATGTAACAGAAGAAGAGATTGCCCGGATCGTTTCCCGCTGGACCGGTATTCCGGTCATGAAGCTGACAGAGAGCGAAAGAAATAAAACCCTTCACCTGGATGATGAGCTCCGTAAGAGGGTAATTGGCCAGGATGATGCGATCAGACGTGTCAGCGAGTCCATTATCCGTTCTAAGGCAGGCATTAAGGATCCGACAAAGCCGATTGGTTCCTTCCTTTTCCTCGGACCGACCGGTGTTGGTAAGACAGAGCTGGCAAAGGCACTGGCAGCCAATCTTTTCGACGATGAGAACAATATGGTTCGTATCGATATGTCGGAATACATGGAAAAATATTCCGTGTCCAGACTGATCGGAGCGCCTCCCGGATATGTTGGTTACGAGGAAGGCGGTCAGCTGACCGAGGCTGTCCGGAGAAAACCCTATTCCGTTGTTCTCTTTGATGAGATCGAAAAGGCTCATCCGGATGTATTTAATGTACTCCTTCAGGTATTAGATGACGGACGTATTACGGATTCTCAGGGCAGGACAGTAGACTTTAAGAACACAATTTTGATCCTGACTTCAAACCTGGGCGCTCAGGAGCTGCTCAGAAGCATTGAGGAAAAGGGCGAGATTACCGAAGACTGCGAAGAAGCGGTTATGAATGAGCTGAGAAGCAGATTCAGACCGGAATTTTTGAACAGGCTAGATGAGATTATCATGTTCCATCCGTTGACAAAGGATAATATTTCCCATATCATCGATTTGTTGATGACAAATCTTAATAACAGATTAAAAGATAAGGAAATTTCAGTATCCCTGACAGATGCGGCAAAGGATTTCATTGTCGAGGCAGGCTACGATCCGATCTATGGTGCAAGACCGCTGAAGCGTTATCTGCAGAAGAGCGTGGAAACCATCAGTGCAAAGATGATCCTGGCAGATGAGGTAGAGCAGGAAGATGAGATCGTGATCGATCTGGAAGACGGCCAGCTGATCGGGCGGACAGAAAAGAAGGCCTGAGAAAGTTCACTGCAGGATAACTGAAAAATGTAAATCATATGGATATCTTCGATTTAATGAGAGAACAGACAAAGGAAGCTGAGGCTCCTTTGGCATCCCGTATCCGTCCCCGTACCCTGGAAGAGGTTGTGGGGCAGGAGCATATTATTGGGCCCGGCAAGCTGCTTTATCGTGCAATCAAGGCGGATCAGCTGCGCTCCGTAATCTTCTACGGACCGCCCGGAACCGGGAAAACAACCCTGGCTAAGGTGATCGCAAATACGACCAGTTCGAATTTTACTCAGATCAATGCAACCGTTGCGGGTAAAAAGGATATGGAGGAAGTGGTTAAGAAAGCCAAGGATGCGCTGGGAATGTACCAGAAAAAGACAATCCTCTTCATTGATGAGATACACAGATTCAATAAGGGGCAGCAGGATTACCTGCTGCCCTTTGTGGAGGATGGCACTCTGATCCTGATCGGAGCAACCACAGAGAATCCTTATTTTGAGGTAAATTCCGCTCTTTTGTCCAGATCCATCATTTTTGAACTGCATAAGCTTTCATCCGAGAATATTATGACTCTTTTGCGGAGGGCAGAGACGAATAAAGAAAGGGGACTTGCTTCCTATCATGTTCTTCTGGAGGAGGATGCGGCTCAGTTCCTGGCGAATTATGCGAATGGAGATGCGAGGGCAGCTCTGAACGCCTTTGAACTCGGTGCGCTTACAACAGAAAAATCCGAGGATGGAAAGGTGCATATCAGTCTGGAAGTAGCCAAGGAATGCATCCAAAAGAGAACCCTTTCTTACGATAAAAATGGAGATAATCATTACGATGTGATCTCTGCCTTTATCAAGAGTATGCGAGGTTCAGACCCGGATGCAGCAGTTTATTATCTGGCCAGAATGCTCTACAGCGGAGAGGATATTAAATTCATAGCCAGAAGAATCATGATCTGTGCGGCAGAGGATGTCGGAATTGCAGACCCTAGGGCTTTGCAGCTGGCAGTCAGTGCAAGCCTTGCAGCCGAGAGAGTCGGCATGCCGGAAGCTCAGCTGATCCTGGCAGAGGCGGCGATCTATGTTGCTTCTGCGCCCAAGAGTAATGCCTGTACGAATGCTATTTTCTCAGCCTTGGACGTTGTAAAAAAAGAAAAAACGCCAAAGGTTCCGGCTCATCTGCAGGATGCTCACTATCCCGGAGCGGCAAAGCTGGGACACGGTCTGGATTATAAATATGCCCATGATTATCCGGAACATTACGTAAAGCAGCAGTACCTGCCGGATGGCCTGGAGGGCAGAAGCTTCTATGAGCCGACGGAGAATGGCCATGAAAAGGAGGTTTCCGCTTGGCTTGCGCATTTGAGGAGTAGGGAGGAATGATTCGGAAAATAGCATAGCGTATTTTCTGTAGTTGGCAAAAAAAGACGAGGTGTTCTGCCTAGGATCAAAAACCGTTGAAAAACCCCAGTGCTTAGCAAGAGGTGCATGGTACATGT
>CAVHNP010000113.1:0-4519 GCA_963637505.1 Prevotella sp. CAG:279 | reverse complement strand
ACGTGAGGAACAGAGAACGAAGCATGCCATAGCTTTACTCGGCTCGGAATTCCAATCCCACTTTCATGTAATTAAGCACATCCTATCCTAGCGGATAATCAATCCCAATCACCTTCTCAAAATACTCTGCCGACCAGGCCAGAAAATCCTGGTGTCCCTTGCTGGCCGGATAAGCCATGCAGCCCTTTTCATCCTCAAATCCCACGATCTGAATCAGATCATAGAATTCTACATGTCCGTCCGGACTTGCTGTCGGCATAGGAAAGGGCTTTACTCCGATCTCACTGCTGATGATCTCCGGCACATCCTCCGGCACCTTTCTCAGATGCTCTGCGATCTCAGCGATCACTTCCGCTTTTCTGAACTCTTCTTTTACCTTAAATACAGATACATGTTTCATCATAGTCTTTTACCTCTGCTTCCTTCCTTTTCCTGCTTTTCTTCGGCTGTATTTTTTCTTTCTCCTGGCCTTTTGACCATGCTCTGCCCGATAGGCATTGATCTGCTCCCGAATCGCATTATAGTCTCTCTCAAACAGCTCCTCATATACCTGGGGCCAGAGGACTTCCTCCGGAAGCGCTTCGATCACATAATCCATTACATAGCGTTTGCTTTTTTTCTCATACTTGTAGAGACCATTCTTTTCCTGGATATGTGCTACTTCCGGCCTCCAAAGGATCGTGATCTTTTCATAGGGGTCTACCTTTGGATTCGGCTTTGCATCCCGAAGCAGATAAAAATCCGCCTTGCCTTCTTCCTTCTCGCTCTCTTCTACCGTAATAATTCCCCAATGCGGCGGAATGTGCTCTTCTGCATGGAGTCCGTGCCGGGAACCGGCTACCAGAAAATTATAATCAAAATATTTGTCGTAATCCTTCACCTGGGACTCCAGCCGGGTGTAGCTGTCAGCATCGCTTTTGATCTCCAGACCATAAATCCCCTGCTCACTGACCATGATCACATCCGCTCTGGATTTGCCGGTTCTTTTTTCCTGCAGAATTCGAACCTTCCCATAGCGTTCTTCCAGATAATCGAAAAGCGGCTCCCTGATATCCTTATCGTACAGCATGTTCTTTTCTCATTCCTTACAGAACCCACTGATCTGCCAGTTCATAGAGAAGGCGTTCTGTCTTCTCCCAGCCCAGGCAGGGATCTGTGATGGACTTGCCATAGACATGATCATGCTCACTCTGGTTTCCGTCCTCAATATAGCTTTCGATCATGAGTCCCTTTACCAGGCCTCTGATATCTGCTGAAACCCTGCAGCTATGAATGACATCCTGACTGATACGGATCTGTTCCAAATAGCGTTTTCCGGAATTCGAATGATTGCAGTCAACGATCACACCGGGATTGGCAAGCTTCCTTTCTCCGTAAAGCTCCAGAACAGCCTTCAGATCCTCATAATGGTAATTTGGAATGTTTCTTCCGAAGTTATCCACGTAGCCTCTTAAGATCGCATGCGTCAGAGGATTTCCCTTGGTCTGCACCTCCCAGCCCCTGTAGAGGAAGGTTGTCGGTGACTGAGCCGCAATGATGGAATTCATCATAACGGTAAGATCTCCGCCGGTCGGGTTCTTCATTCCGACCGGAATTCCTACACCGCTCGCCGTCAGTCTATGCTGCTGATCTTCCGAAGACCTTGCTCCAATCGCCACATAGGAAAGCAGATCTGACAGATATCTGTGGTTTTCCGGATAAAGCATTTCATCCGCACAGGTGAATTCCGTTTCCTGCACCGCTCTGGTATGCATATGACGAATGGAAAGGATTCCCTTCAGCATATCCGTTCCCTTTTCCGGATCCGGCTGATGCAGCATTCCCTTATAGCCCTTACCGACCGTTCTCGGCTTATTTGTATAAATTCTCGGAACGATGAAAATCTGATCCTCGATCCGATCTGCCACCTTTCTCAGTCTGGACATATAATCCAGAACAGCATCTTCATTATCTGCCGAGCAGGGACCGATGATCAAAAGGAGCCTCTTATCTTCTCCCGTAAAGATCTTTCTTATGATCTCGTCCCTTTTTTCTTTTATTTTCTCAATTTTTCCTGTAACCGGATATTCTGCCTTCACCTCAGCCGGGGTTGGCAGCTTTCTCAGGAAATTCATATCCATAGATTCCATCTTTTCTCCTCCAAACGCTATATATTCCGGGCTTTTCTCTTCAAAAGCCTCTGCTCTCTGCGCTTTCTGCCTTTATATTCTCCGGGCCTTTCTCCTCAAAAGCCCCCCGCTCTCTGCGCTTTCTGCCTATAAGCTGCAGCCCAATTCACAGCCCTCTCTGATCGCATCAATAGCTCTTCCCGTCTTCTTGCAGTTTCCGATCTCAAAAACTTCCGCGGAAGGACAGGCTTTTTTTACCCTCTCTGCAAGCTCCGGCTGGGGATGTGCACCGAGTGTAAGGATCAGACTGTCACACTTTATGGTGATTTCTGTCTTATTTCCTTCTTTATCTTCTGAAAGGGCGTAAAGCTTTCCTTTCTCGATTTTCTGAATCTCTGTTCTCGGCAGTTTTTTCACCTGTAATCTTGCCAGTTCGGACATACAGGGCCAGCCCACTCCGGATTCAAAACCGATTCCGATTTTTTTCAGACGGTCAATGATCGTGATATTTCTGGATGTTGAGTTTAGAAGTTCCCTGATCTTTTCCGGGGATTCCGCCTGAAAAGCAGACAGATGATACAGCTGTTCCTCCGAAATAGAGCTTCGTCTGGCCAGAGTCTGAGCCGCTGTTGCCGCTACGAAGCTGGAACCTACCAGGACAACATCCTTACCGGGAATCTTTTCTTCTGTCAGCATTTCCTCTACCGTCATATATTGAACGCTGTCATCCATCGGCAGGGTAAAGACTGCTCCCTTTCCGCCGACAGCCAGAACGATCTGATCAAAAGTATCCGCCTTTTCCAAAGGGTTCTCACAGCCCGTCTCAACTACAACGCCGGATTCTTCGAGAACATGTTCATAATAAGCGATCAGTCTTTCGAAATCCTTATGTGCGCTTGTTATCGCCGCCAGACGGAGCTGACCACCAAGCCGGTCCGCCTTTTCTCTTAAAACAAGGCTATGGCCTCTCTTTGCCGCACGGTAAGCACATTCCATACCGGCAGGACCTCCGCCAATCACCAGGATCTTCTTCGGCTCCGTAACTGCTTCTTCCGTAAGCGTAAGCTCCCTGCCGCAGAGGGGATTAACCAGACATTCGATGGGACGGTCAAAAAAAGTATTAGCTAGGCAGCCCTGATTACAGCCCATGCAGGGTCTGATCTCTGCTGCTCTTCCTTCTCTTGCCTTATTGGGCAGCTCCGGATCTGCCAGAAGCGCCCGCCCCATGGTCACCATATCTGCCTGTCCCATGGCAAGGATCTTCTCTGCAAGGAGGGGATCATTCACCCTGTTCGAGCAAGACACAGGCACATTCACCTTTGCCTTAATGCCTTCCGCCAGATAAGAAAATCCACCCGCCGGCAGATCGCCCGTGATCTGCGGAACTCTGCTCTGATGCCAGCCTCCGGTTACATTAAAAAGATCCACACCTGCTTTTTCTGCCAAGACCGCAAACTCTGCCGCCTCCGTATTGGTACAGGATTCCGGTACCAGGTCATTGCCGCCCAGACGAAGAATAATGGGATAGTCTTCTCCGACTGCCTCTCTTACGGCACGGATCACTTCCAGCGGCATGCGAACTCTGTTCTCCCAGCTTCCCCCGTACTCATCCTCTCTTAGATTTGTGATGGGGGAAAGGAACTGGTTCAGAAGATAACCGGAGTTACATCCGATCTCAACCGCATCGAAACCTGCTCTTTTTGCCCGTTCCGCACCTTCTGCATATTTTGCGATCACCTCCAGGATCTGCTCATGGCTCATTGCCGGTGCTGTCTCCCTGGTATAAGGACAAAAGGTCTCCGACGGGGAAAGAGCCGGTTTTCCGCAGGGTACATCCCTCATCGGCATGTAGCGTCCCGCATGATAAAGCTGCACTGCAACCTTTGCTCCGGTCTGATGCATCACCTTCATAAATTCCTGCCAGCCGGCAAGGGTGCTCTCATCCGCAAGAGACATGGAATTATCCTTTGCTCCATATTCATCAAAGCGGCAGGAACCTACCACGATCAGGCCGGCTCCTCCCTCTCCTCTTTTCTTATAGTATTCCGTAAATCTCTCTGTACAATGTCCCTGATCCGTATAAAGATGATGCATCGCCGGCATCATGATACGGTTTCTCAGCCTCATGCCATTAATCTCTATCGGCTGAAAGAGTCTCTCATATATCATAAAAGTCCGCCTTTCTCTTTTCTGCGTTCTTCTCATTTTTCTATAACTTTTTTATTTTACCATATTCCGCTCTTTTCTGCCTTAGTGGGATTTTCATAGGAAGTTCGAGTTATGAAATAAAATATGAAAAAAACAAACAAAAGGCTGAGAATGATTCTGCTGGATCAAAAACACTCTCTCGCTCTATATCGTATCGCCTTGGCGATGCGATGCACGCGAGGCGCCATCGTGCAAAGCACGAT
>CAVHNP010000112.1:0-4682 GCA_963637505.1 Prevotella sp. CAG:279 | reverse complement strand
AAAACACGCTCTCGCTCGGGGAAAAACCCAGCAGATGCTAAGCTCGAGGCACATGTTCCATGCCCCTCTTGCTAAGCACTGGGGTTTTTCAACGGTTTTTGATCCTAGGCAGAACATCTCAGCCTTTTGTGGCATTGCAATCCATAACTCAAAAAACGAGAGGCCCGCCAATCCGGAAACCTCTCGTCTTATTCTTCATTTAGATTTTTAAGTTTCTTGCTTATCTCTCAGCGATCAGGCGATCTAAAGCCTTCTGTGTATTGCACTTATGCTCTGCTCTGTAGCGCTCTACATCATCGGAAGTAATTCCAAGTGCTCTTGAAGCGCTGACAACCTGTGATAATACAAATCCACTCATTTCCCACATCTCTGACATATTGATTACCTCCTCTTTCTAAAGCCTTTTGACTTTTGCTCTTTGTTATGTCCTTATGGCTTTATCTTATAGGCTTTTGCGGAAGAAATCCAATGCCGCTATCTGCTACATGTATGCGATTTGGTTATGTAAAAATTTAACAATCTTTTTACTTCAGGTGACCAATCTTCCCATTGTTATAAAGGAAAAGAATCAGGGAAGCCGCAATGATAATCGCATAGCCCAGGAAACTCAGGGCATCCGGCACCTCTCCCAGAATGAAAAATCCCAGCAGTGTCGCAAAAATGATCTGGGTGTAATCGTAGATCGATATCTCTCTTCCGGGGGAATGTGTATAGGCTGCGGTAATGGCAAATTGTCCTCCTGCCGCACAGCATCCTGCCAAAAGCAGGGTTCCGATCTGGGTCCAGCTTGCCGGCTGATAATAAAGGAAGATATAGGGCAGGCTTGCCAGACAGGAAAAGCTGGAAAAGAAAAAGACGATCATCGCACCGGGTACGCCGTTTTCTCCCAGCTTTCTCACATAGGTATAAGCCAGTCCGGCTCCTAAACCTCCCAGGGCCCCAATCCAGGGTGCGATCCCGTTCGAAGCCATAGAGGCAAAGCCCGGCTTTATAATGCACATCGCACCGAGGAAGGCCGCTAGTACGCAGCTTGCCTGGAAAAAGGTCAGACTCTCTTTCAGAATAATGACAGAAAAGAGGAGGACGAAAAAGGGCGACAGCTTATTCAGGATGGAAGCGTCTGCCAGATCGATCTTTCCTAAGGCATAAAAGTTGCACCAGATTCCTACCGTTCCGGCAATGGAACGGATCAGAAGGCCGGAAAGATTCCCTTTCCCGATCTGAAAGGGAATCTTTGCCTTTTTCAGCATAATAAAAGCGACCAGAAGGGCAACCAGATTTCTGAAGAAAGATTTTTCAATGGCCGGCAGGTCTCCTGACAGCCTGACAAAAAGATTCATCAGGGCAAAACAGAAGGCCGATATGATAATATAAATAATTCCAAGACTTTTATTCTTCTTCATCATTTTCTTATCTTAATGACGATTCCGGAACTGCATCGGTGTCATGCCGTATTTCTTCTTAAAGAGTCTGGTGAAATGCTCTACATTTTTGTAGCCGACTGCTTCCGCAATATTTTCGACGTTCATATTGCTGTTCTTGAGCAGGGTACGGCTCTTTTTCATGCGGACATTCTTTACGATCTCCCCGAAGGTCTTGCCGGATTTATCCTTAATATATTTTGAAATGTAAGGCTTGGACAGATGAAGCTCATTTGCAAGATCATCCAGGGTAACAGACTGATAGTTTCCCTGAATCAGATTCATGATCTCATTGAGTCTTTCGTCCTGTACACCGTTCCCCAGTCTCACGCCGTCCAGCTTATTTACACAAACACAAAGAGCATTGATGGAGGCCTTGATGATATCCTCATCGATACCTACGCCCCACTGCATCTTGCCATTGCAGGAAATGCCTACATAGGCAACTGCCTTTGAGGAAGAACCTCTGGAAAGGGCATGCTCCTCATATACGGAAAGCTCATAGCTGATGCCAAAGAACTGCTTTAAGGCATTGCTGACCGCATCCAGACGTCCGTTACCATTGGCATGTACCTGTCTTGTTGCTCCGTTATAAGCAACAGTTGCCTCTGCCATAATACCGTCTACCTGCTTAAAGTGGCATTCCGTAATCTGGAAGAAGGGCATATTGTGAATATAATGATCCTCAAAGATCTCATAAACCATATTCGGGGTCAGCTCCTGATGCCTCTTATCGGAAACATCCTTTACCAGATAGCCAACCTGCTCTCTCATTCTCTTCGGAAGATTAAAGCCGAAGTTCTGATCCAGGATAAAGGCAATACCGCCCTTTCCTGACTGGCTGTTAATACGGATGACATCTCCATCATAGGTACGTCCCACATCCTTGGGATCGATCGGGAGATAAGGCACGGTCCATTTGTCATCATGTCCTGCTTCACGCCAGGCCATACCCTTGGCGATCGCATCCTGATGGCTGCCAGAGAAGGCGGTAAATACCAGATCACCTGCATAGGGCTGTCTGTCCGGAACTGACATTCTGGTATAAGTCTCATAGCGTTCCCTGATGCTGGGAATATCGGAGAAGTCCAGCTTCGGATCTACACCATGGGTAAACATATTCATCGCCAGAGCGACAATGTCAACATTTCCGGTTCTCTCTCCGTTTCCGAACAGAGTTCCTTCGATTCTGTCCGCTCCTGCAAGAAGTCCCAGCTCCGCATCACTGATTCCACAGCCTCTGTCATTGTGAGGATGCAGAGAAAGCGTTACGGCATTTCTGTACTTCAGGTGTTTATGCACATATTCTACCTGGGTTGCAAAAACATGAGGCATGGCATTTTCTACCGTTGTCGGCAGATTGATGATGACCTTGTTTTCTTCCTTCGGCTGCCAGATATCAAGAACCGCATTGCAGACCTCTACTGCATAATCAACCTCGGTTCCCGGGAAGCTCTCCGGACTGTATTCAAAGGAGAAATTACCTTCGGTTTCATCCGCCAGCTTTTTCAGAAGCTTCGCACCGTCAATCGCGATCTGCTTCACCTCTTCTTTGTTCTTCTTAAAGACCTGCTCTCTCTGTGCAACAGAGGTTGAGTTATAAACATGGATCACGGCATGGGGAGCACCCTTAACCGCTTCAAAAGTTCTGCGAATGATATGTTCTCTCGCCTGGGTCAGAACCTGAACCGTAACATCATCCGGAATCATGTTTCTCTCGATCAGGGTACGCAGGAAATTATATTCTGTTTCAGAAGCAGCCGGGAAACCAACCTCGATCTCCTTAAAGCCAATCTCAACCAGCATCTCAAAAAATCTGAGCTTTTCATCCAGGCTCATCGGTTCGATCAGGGCCTGGTTTCCGTCACGCAGATCTACGCTGCACCAGATCGGTGCTTCTGTGATTCTATCTTTTTTTACCCAGTCATATGTCGGTTCCGGCGGCATAAAATACTGGATTTCATATTTTTTAGTACAATCTGTTTTCATTATTTACTACCTCTTTTCCTTGAGCATGAACCAATTCTAACATATTGCAATTTTATTGTATAGAGACATATTTAATCTTTTTTATTGATTTTTTTTAATATTTCTTTTCTATTTCAATCAATCTTTTTGATTATTTTCGCTAATCCGGAGAAAAAATACACCCATACAATGATAGGACCTGCAATGATGGAAAGCAAACGATCAATACAGCCTCTCTCCTCCATGTCCGCGCAGATCAATATTTCCGAAGGTCATCCTCATCATCACCGGCTTCGATTTTCTTTACCACAACATAAAAGCTGTAATTCTCATTCACCTTAACCAGGATCCTGTCTCCCACCTTATGGCCATTGATTGCGGAACCCAGAGGAGAATCAATACTGATCCTGCCCTGCATGGAATTCCCCCGGATGGTAGTGGTCAGTTTATAGACCTCTTCCATGTCATCCTCTTCAAAATAAAGGGTCACAATATCATTCAGACCAATCTCATCCGCCGCACTGTGATCCTCAATGATCCTGGCCGTCTTGATCATCCTTTCCAGGTAACGAATCCTGCTCTCATTTTCGTTTTTGAACTTCTTGGCTGCCTTGTATTCAAAATTTTCGGAAAGATCTCCCTGGGCTCTTGCCTCCTTGACATCCTCCAGAGCTTCCTTTCTTACAACCAGCTTTCTGTGGTCAATCTCCTCCTGCATTTTGGCAATATCGCTCTTTGTCAGTTCATCGTACATGCTTCAAATCTCCCATGCTGTTCATTCAGCCACTTTACCGCTTCTTCCTTGCCCTCTTCCGTAAAAGGAAATGTCGCATAGGTCTTTTTATTCTCTTCTGTAAAAGCCTCTGCAAGAGGTTCCGGCCAGACACAGGCCTCAAAAAGATCCTCTTCGTTTCCCTTTGTTTCCTTGGGGAGCATGGAAAGCCTGTAGCGCATCCCCTTATCACTTCCCGTAAAGGGTTCCTTATAAGTATAAAAATTAAAATTCAGCACTTCTTCACTTGTAATCATATTTTCTCCAAAAGAATTCCTATCTGTAAACAGAATCCTGCCTGCAGGATTCTCCGCCTGCGGCGGGTCGTGCAAACGACCTTCTTCCGCTCCGCCGCAGTGTGATCCTAAGCGGAGCTTTTTATGTCGTAGGAATTCTAAAGGAATTCCTACGACATAAAAAAACCTCGAAAGTAAATACTTTCGAGGGAAAATAAAAAATAGCGGAGGGGGGATTTGAACCCTCGACACCACGGGTATGAACCGTGTGCTCTAGCCAACTGA
>CAVHNP010000111.1:0-4684 GCA_963637505.1 Prevotella sp. CAG:279 | reverse complement strand
TAAGCACTGGGGTTTTTCAACGGTTTTTGATCCTAGGCAGAACATCTCGGCCTTTCTTTTTTGGCATCATATCAATGTTCAATGCAGAAACTCCGGCTGAGTTCTGCTTTCGTGATGTTGGATAATCCATTAAACACACCGGGTTATATGAAATTGCCCGCACCCTTAGCAATCCTTCTTCAGATTTTTATTCGCCGTCGACAGCATCAGCTTGATGCGGTTCAGCTGGTTAACCTCGCTGGCACCCGGATCATAATCGATCGCAACAATATTAGAAGTCGGATACTCATGACGAAGCTTCTTGATAACACCCTTACCTACGATATGGTTCGGCAGACAGCCGAAGGGCTGGGTACAGATAATATTACTGCAGCCGCTCTTGATCAGCTCGATCATCTCACCGGTCAGGAACCAGCCTTCTCCGGTCATATTTCCAAGTGATACGATTGGTTCTGCATATTCTGCCAGATCCTTGATGTGAGCCGGCGGAGTAAAGCGTTCGGACTTTGCCATAGCAAGAGCGGAGGGCTTTCTCAGCCATTCTAAGATCTTAATTCCCAAATTGCAAAGACGCTTTGACTTCTTACTGAAGCCCAGGTAATCTGCCTTGAAATTCGCAGTATAGAAGCTGTAGGAGAAGAAGTCCAGCAGATCCGGAACAACTGCTTCTGCGCCTTCCTGCTCCAGCAGGTCAACAACATGGTTGTTGGCACCCGGATAGAACTTGACCAAAATCTCTCCGACAACACCGACTCTTGGCTTTACTTCATCTGTGATCGGAAGACGATCGAATTCTTCTACAATCTTCCGGCACATTTTCTTATACTGGCCAAAGCTTGGCGCCTTATCTGCGGTCAGAAGGGCAACACATTCCTTCTTCAGCTTTTCATGCAGGGCATTGGCGGATCCCTTTTCCTTTTCGTAGGGTCTTACTCGATAGAGACATCTCATAAAGACGTCTCCCCAGAGGAGACCGAAGATACCTCGTTTCAGAAGAGGCCAGGTGATCTTAAAGCCGGGGTTTCCTTCCAATCCGGATACATTAAAGGAGATAACCGGAATATTGCTGTGTCCGGTACGCTCTAAGGCACGGCGGATAAAGCCAATGTAGTTAGAGGCTCTGCAGCCGCCGCCGGTCTGGGTGATAATAATAGCTGTATGATCCAGATCGTATTTGCCGGACAAGACCTCACTCATGATCTGACCGACTACGATCGTTGAAGGATAGCAGGCATCGTTATTTACATATTTTAAGCCGACATCAATGGCAGTCCGATCCGGTACATCTGCAACTGCAATATTGAAACCACTGGCATTGAAAGCCGGTTCGATCAGCTCAAAATGAATGGGAGACATTTGCGGACAGATAATGGTATATTTGTCCTTAAACATCTGCTCGGTAAAGATCTTACGGTCATATGCCGTTGAAGATACGACTCTTTCTTCTCCCTTTTCCTTCTTGGAACGGATTGCTGCCAGAAGAGAACGAACACGGATCTTGGCCGCACCGAGGTTATTTACCTCATCGATCTTCAGGCAGGTATAGATCTTTCCTGATTTTCTCAGGATATCATTGACACCATCCGTGGTAACCGCATCCAGACCGCAGCCAAAGGAATTTAGCTGGATCAGATCCAGATCCTCTCTGGTTTTGACATAATTTGCCGCTGCATAAAGTCTGGAATGGTACATCCACTGATCCAGTACGATCAAGGGTCTCTCGATCTGTCCCAGATTAGAGATAGAATCCTCTGTTAATACCGGAATACCGAAGCTGCAGATCAGTTCCGGAATGCCATGGTTGATCTCCGGATCCAGGTGATAAGGACGACCTGCGAGGACAATACCGTGCTTGCCGGTCTTTTCGATGTAATCCAGAACTTCCTTGCCCTTATCCAGAATATCCTGTCTTTCCTGTGCCTGTTCTTCCCAGGCTTTTTTGGCTGCAGAGCGGACTTCTTCAGCAGGAAGGTTGAATTCTTCCTGGAATACCTCTACCAGGCGGTTTGAGACAACCTCGAGAGAGGTCAGTGCCATAAAGGGATTTAGAAAACGCACCTTGCCGGATGTAATCTCATCGACATTATTCTTAATATTCTCTGCATAGCTGGTAACGATCGGGCAGTTGTAGTGATTATCCGAATCTGTGAATTCCTGTCTTTCGTAAGGAATGCAGGGATAGAAGATAAAATCAACATTCTGCTTGATCAGCCAGGCGATATGACCATGGCTCAGCTTAGCCGGATAACATTCTGACTCACTCGGAATGGATTCGATTCCCATCTCATAAATCTTACGGCTGGAGCGGGGGGAAAGGATGACCCGGTATTTTAATTCTGTGAAAAAGGTATACCAGAAGGGATAATTTTCATAGAAATTAAGTACACGGGGAAGTCCGACCGTACCACGAGTAGCCTCTTCTTTGGAAAGGGGCTTATAACGGAAGAGTCTCTGAAGCTTATATTCAAAGAGGTTGGGAACCTTTTCTTCCTGAGAGATCTCCTTTCCGGCACCGCGTTCGCAGCGGTTACCGGTTATAAACTGTCTGCCACCGGAAAACTGATTAATGGTCAGAAGGCAGTTGTTGGTACATTTTCCGCAGCGTTCCAATTCAGTATGATACTCAAGAGAAAGAATCTCCTCGATCGGAAGCATGCTGCTTTCCATTCCCTTATGGTAACGTTCCCGGGCAATCAAGGCTGCACCGAAGGCACCCATGATACCGGCAATATCCGGACGAATGGCTTCTACACCGGCAACCTTTTCGAAGGAACGCAGAACGGCATCATTATAGAAGGTACCGCCCTGTACCACGATCTTATTGCCAAGCTCAGAAGCATCCGCCAGTTTAATAACCTTAAACAGGGCATTTTTGATGACAGAATAGGAGAGGCCAGCAGAAATATCCGCAACGCTGGCTCCTTCCTTCTGGGCCTGCTTTACCTTGGAATTCATAAATACGGTACATCTGGTACCCAGATCGATCGGATGCTTTGCAAAAAGAGCCTCATGGGCAAAGTCTTCCACGGAAAAGTTCAGGGACTTTGCAAAGGTCTCAATGAAAGAACCACAACCGGAAGAGCAGGCCTCATTCAGCTGAACGCCGTCCACAGCACCATCAACGATCTTAATGTATTTCATATCCTGACCACCGATGTCTAGGATACAGTCAACATCCGGTTCAAAGAAGGCCGCCGCATAATAATGGGCAATGGTCTCAACCTCACCTTCATCCAGCATAAGGGCGGATTTTAAGAGAGCCTCA
Source organism: Prevotella sp. CAG:279 (assembly GCA_963637505.1). GTDB lineage: Bacteria > Bacillota > Clostridia > Lachnospirales > Lachnospiraceae > RUG14243. The sequence continues at coordinate 1,419 of CAVHNP010000111.1, read as the reverse complement.
CCATAGCCGGTAGAACAGGAATAAACGATCTTGCATCCCTTAGGCATGAGAGAATGAATCTCTTTCATGGCACGGATCGTCGTAGCAAGAGGGCTTCCGTTGTTATTGCTGTAGAAGGAATAGAGTAGATCTCCTTTTTCGCCGACCAGAGCCACCTTGGTTGTTGTAGAACCGGCATCGATACCCAGATACAGGTTTCCGCTGTATTCGGAAAGCTTTCCCTTAGTAACGGAATCCTTGTCATGACGGCTTCTGAATTCCTGATAATCCGCGTCATCTGCGAAAAGAGGCTCCATACGAGCAACCTCAAAGGACATTTTCAGGTCTCCCTGGAGTTTTTCCAGAATCGAATCCAGAGGACGGACAGAATCTTCCTTATAGTTCATGGCAGAGCCTGCTGCCGCGAAAAGATGAGAATTCTCCGGTACGATCGTATGCTCCTCATCCAGTTCCAGAGTACGGATAAAGGCTGCCTTCAGCTCTGATAAGAAGTGCAGAGGACCACCAAGGAAGGCAACATGACCGCGAATCGGCTTACCACAGGCCAGACCGGAAATGGTCTGATTTACAACAGCCTGGAAGATGGAAGCGGCCAGATCCTCCTTTGTTGCTCCCTCATTGATCAGGGGCTGAATATCGGTCTTGGCAAAAACGCCGCATCGGGCTGCGATCGGATAGATCTCATGATAGCTTTTTGCATATTCATTCAGTCCGCCGGCATCCGTCTGCAGAAGAGAAGCCATCTGGTCAATAAAAGAGCCTGTACCGCCGGCACAGATTCCGTTCATTCTCTGCTCTACATTGCCGTTTTCAAAGTAAATGATCTTTGCATCTTCGCCACCCAGCTCAATGGCAACATCGGTCTGAGGAGCAAAATGTTCCAGGGCAGTGGAAACAGCGATAACCTCCTGGGTAAAAGGAATGCCCAGGTGATTGGCCAGAGTCAGTCCGCCGGAGCCTGTGATCACCGGTGCCACCGAAACCTCTCCAAGGAGCTTTTTGGCATCTGTTAAAAGGTCTGTCAGTGTCTCTTTGATATTTGCAAAATGTCTTCTGTAATCGGAAAAGATGAAAGTATCCTTTTCATCTAGAAGGGCAACCTTGACGGTTGTAGATCCGATATCAATTCCTAGCTTGTAAAAATGATTCGTCATAAATTCTTTTATCCTTATCCTTATTCTTATTTCTTATGAGTGAAATCACAATTTCTTTCTTATTTATTATATAAGCCCGTATCAGGCAAAAAGATATTATATATTATGTGTGCTCAAAATTCAATGACAGGATTTTTGAGATGCCTGATATGTTACTGTCAAGTAATCGTTGGCAAATATCTGATACAGATCAACTTTTGTACTGCAGGGGTGAGATATGCCGCAAAGACACGCTTCATTTCCTACTCGCTGCAGCCGGCTTATT
>CAVHNP010000110.1:0-4842 GCA_963637505.1 Prevotella sp. CAG:279 | reverse complement strand
TTTGTTTACAGTACCCCTTACGGACTTGCAGAGGCAGAGGATATTTACATTTATACAAAGGGCGCTCCTGTGGATAAGCTCCCTCAGGAATATCAGGATTGGGTCATGTTCCCCTTAGACGGAGCAAAGACACTTCCGTTTTACGGACTTTATAATGAAAAAGAGCAGCTGGGCTTTTACAGCTGGGATGCTTCCGATCTGGATGATACAGAAAGCGGTATTACCGCTGATGTGGGTCCGGGAAGCAGTACAGAGGACAGCAGTGCAGCCGCCGCAACAGTTACCGGGGAGACGGGATCTGACTCCATGGACGGCATTATGGACACCCTGAATAAGACCGCAAAACTGGAGGAACGTCTGCAAAAGGAAAACCTGACGCAGGAAGAGATGAATGAGCTGAGCGATGAGCTGTATAAAGCCTGGGATGCACAGCTGAACACCACCTGGAAGCAGCTGAAGCGGACACTGGATGCAGATACTATGGAGACTATCACCAAGGAGCAGCGGGAATGGCTTAAGGAACGGGACAAAAAGATGGAAGAAGCAGGAAAAGGCTATGAGGGCGGCAGTATTCAATCGATGCTTATAAGCTCAGAGGGAGCAGAGCTTACAAAAACCCGCGTTTATGAGCTTTTTGAGTATTTGAGATAGGATGAAAGAAGGAAAAATCGGAATTTTTTCCGTAAAGCCGGAATTTCGGTCAGATCTTGTCCCACATTTGTCCCATATGCAATGCTACAATAAAGACAGAGAAGGAAACATTGCTTTACTTAGAGAGAACATAATGGAACACTGGAGGGAACAGATATGCCGAATCCGAAAAATTACGTTGCAGATACAGCAAAACTTATGAATATGAATATGATCGCCAATCTCTGTATGGATGGACAGGCTGCAGATAAGCAGATAGAGCAGTTTGTGGATGATTTAAGATCGATGAAGAAGGCCTATGACCTGGGGGAACTTACAGGTGCGGCGAAAACATCCTACGAAGATCTGATGGAAACACTGAAAGCACCGGAAAATGAGACAGTACTCCATAAAAAGATCAAAGAACGTGCCATGGATGCATTTACAAAGATGGCAGGTGATCTGGACAGTGAGGCTGTTGTTGATGCCGGTGACTACAGTGCCCTGTATAAATCCGTTTCAAATGAAAACAGGATCAATAGGGAACGCACAGGATACGAACAGAAAAGATTGGCAGAAGATCAGTACAATTCTGAAATGCGACGGGCGATCAAAGTTCATGACAGGGTAGCACTGGAACAGGCCAAAAGAGAGAGAGAGGAAAGCGGTTTTGCAGAGGTGAGAAAGCAGATCCGGGATGATGGCTATGAACAGGGAAAGCTCTTTCAGTCCTGTACAGAAGTTTTAAAGTATCTGGCGGAAAACAAGAAAACAGATGATAAGACAGAAGCTGAACGGAATAAGTTTAAGCGGATCGAGAAGCTGAGACAATCCCATCTGTTCCTTCCCTATATGGGCGTTGTGTATGATATCAATAAGGATAAAGAAAAGATCATTTATGAAGATAAAAATATGCAGGACGCACTGGTACAGTCAAAGCAGGCAGAAAAAGAAAAAAAGGTAGCCGATTTTATAAAAAACAGGGATGAGCATGTAGCTGATATCATGAGGAAATTTCAGGATTATGAAGTACTCAAGACGAGACTCATTGTTCTGAATAATGAAAAAAAGCCGGACCGGTTTTCCGAAATGATCGGTCAGATCAAAAAGTTTGATGAAGCAAAAAATAAGTTAAAATGGGACGATCCGGAGAGTTACAAAAAGGATTGCCTGTATGACAAAAAGCTTAATTATGCTATGGGTCAATTCAAAGCCATCTTGCCTAAATTGGAAGATTATATTAATCATCAGCAGCGCAAGTTTTTCCTGGGGAAGTTTTTCCAGGGGAAACTTGAGAAAGAACGTCTGGAGAGAGCCGAGCAGATGAGAAAGACTTTGAATAAAATGTCTGTAGAAATGGTTGGTTTTAAGGGTTACAGAGATGCACGCAAAGAGGAATTGTACGAAGTGATGAGCAATCCTAAGAAGCCTGAAATAAAGCAGAACGTGCCTGCTTTGAAGCCTGCAGAAAAGCAGAATATGCCTTATGTGAAAAAGGTTACTAAACCCAAGACCTTACTGAAAAATACATTTACCCTTCACAAGCTGGAAAAACCAATGAAAAAGGAGATCCAAAAACCGGCAGCTCCCTTTAGGAAAAAAAGCAACAGTCTCTCAGCTTCCCCGGCAATGAAGAAGGCAGAATTTAAAAATGCGGATCAGAAAAAGCTGAATGCATATAAAGCACCGTCTAAGAAGCAGCCGGCGAAGAAAAAAACAGCATCGGTTTTAAAGAAGACCGGCTTAAAAAAGACTGGTTTAAAGAAGACCGGTATAAAGAAGACCGGTATAAAGAAGAATCTGTCTTCATCAGCAAAGAAGCGTCAGCCGTCTAAGAAGGTCAGCACAGCAAAGAAGGCCGGTACGGTGAAAAAAGACAGCCAGATCAAACCTGTCAATCCAACCAAAGAAGAGAAGCTGTCCTCCTACAGTAAGGTACTCAGCATTGTCCCGGGTCCTGCTCTTGAATATACGAAAAACAGTATGATAAATATCATTGAAAGAAAAACGGAAGTAAAAGCGGAAAAATCAGTTCCGGATAAGAAGGTAAGAGAACAGACCTCCTTTGAAAAGCTTCGTGAAGAACTGCAGCTTTCGAAAGGAGAAAGAAAAAGATACTCCAAAGATACAATGGATCTGATATACAAACCAAAGCAGCTGAATCCGCCTGCCAAGGAAATGTCGCGGTAACCTGTTTATTTTCACACCGGATCAAGGAAAGGGGAACATATGGGGAAGAGAATGGAACGTTGGAAACGGCTGATCCTGAAGCAGCTGCGGAAAGCCTCTAAAGAAAAAGAAGGCAGAAAAAAGGAAAAGGAGCCTGAACCGGAACAGGAGAAAGAAAGAGAAGAAGCCCAAAAAGAGGAAAAAGCCGAAAAAGAAGAAAAGGAAGAGCAGAAAAAAGAAAAAGAAGACAAAGAAAAACAGGACGGCAGTAAAGAAGCTGCAAAAGAAGCAAAAAAGGAAGAAAAAGAAGCAGAGGGAAAAGAAGCAGAGGGAAAAGAAGCAGAAGGAAAAGAAGCAGAGGAAAAAGAAACAGAGGGAAAAGATTCCAAAGAACAGAAGGAACAGAAGACCGAAGGCAAAAAGGCAAAAAAGGGAAAAAACGGCAGAAATTTAAAGGAAGACCCCAAAACAGAAGCCATGGAAGAGGATCAGGAGCTGGCCGGAGATATCCTAAAGCATATGTTAGAATATGAGCAGACCAATGAAAAGCCGGAGAACCGGGTGCTGAATGAGCTGGTCAGCTCCGGAAAAACAGATGATCTGGTAAAGATCCTTTCTGCAGAAGATACGTTCCGGGCGGACCATCAGCAGACAGCTGTTTCAAGTGACGGAAAAAACCACAAAACGGCAACTGCAAATGCCGGAAAGTCCGACTCTTCCCCCATTGCCCAGACTTTGACGGATTCTCTGGAGTTAGCCAGAGAGAATGAGAAGGAAACAAAGATCATGGAAGAGCAGAGAGAAAAACTGGGATATCAGGATCTCCTTGCCATGGAAGCTCCTTTCCGTCCGGGCAAAGGCCCGGCGAAGCGTGTTATACGCAGACCGGTAAAGGAATTAAAGCTTCCGCCGCAGGCAGCGGAAAACAAGCCTATGGAGCCGCCGCCTATGGGGCCGAAGCTGCCCTCAAGGCGGAAAAAGAAAGAACAGGATGATTGACACTTTTTAGCTGCCGTGCTAGAATGAGTTTCATACAGATCCAAAACAAAGGCGTTTTGCTGAAAAGCAAGGCGCCTTTTTGCGTACCGAGAGGAGGAGAGTTATGAAAGAGCTGATCGAACATGCAGATCATGTAAATGAACTGCTGGCAAGATATGGTGTAAAGTTCGGTATCTACAAAAACAACGTATTTAAAGAGCAGCTGTTCCCCTTTGACGCGATCCCCCGTGTCATTGGACATGAGGAGTTTGCAATCCTTGAAAAGGGACTGAAACAAAGGGTAAAGGCCTTAAATCTGTTTTTAAAGGACATTTACAGCAGGAAACAGATCGTAAAGGATCATGTGATCCCGGAGGAATTCATTTTCATTTCCAGCGGTTATACGGCTGAGTGCGAGGGAGTGACACCGCCTAAGGACATTTATTCCCATATTTCCGGCATCGATCTGGTAAAGGGAAAGAACAATGAATGGTATATTCTGGAGGATAACCTGCGGGTGCCTTCCGGAGCTTCCTATCCTATGATCGCAAGAGAATTATGCAGACGGTGTTCTCCGGAGACATTTAAGAAAACAAAGCTGGAAAATAACCGCAATTATGCCCAGCTTCTCCGGGAGACCATGGACTATGTAAATACCGGCGGACATAACGTGATCCTGACTCCGGGCCGGTACAACGCAGCCTACTTTGAGCATTCTTATCTGGCGGAAAAAACAGGTGCCTATCTGGTAAACGGGTCGGAGCTGGTTGTGGAAAATGACCGGCTGTATTATGTGACAGCGGCAGGAAAGAAGGAGCCGGTAGGCGCTGTTTACCGGAGAATATCCGATGAATATCTGGATCCTATGAACTTTAATCCGGAATCTCTGATCGGCATCCCTCATATTTATGACGTATTCCGCAAGGGAAATGTAGCCCTGTTAAATGCACCGGGAAATGGTGTGGCAGACGATAAGGGCATCTACTATTTTGTCCCGAAGATGATCCGGTATTATCTGGGAGAGGAGCCGATCCTACAAAATGCCCCCACCTATCTGCCTTTCTA
>CAVHNP010000109.1:0-5148 GCA_963637505.1 Prevotella sp. CAG:279 | reverse complement strand
CAAGGGTGTCGTTTCCCGTGTACTTCCGGTAGAGGATATGCCGTTCCTTCCGAACGGAAGACCGTTGGATATCGTACTGAACCCCTTGGGCGTACCTTCCCGAATGAATATCGGTCAGGTCCTGGAGATCCACCTTTCCCTTGCAGCAAAGGCTTTGGGCTTCAATGTTGCAACACCGGTCTTTGACGGTGCACACGAGGTTGATATTCAGGATACCCTGGAGCTTGCAAATGACTACGTAAACTTCGAATGGGATGAATTTTACGAGAAATATAAAGACGTTCTTGATCCGGATGTAATGCAGTATCTGTCTGATAACAGAGCTCACAGAGCTCTTTGGAAGGGTGTTCCGATCTCCAGAGATGGAAAGGTAAGACTTCGTGACGGACGTACCGGAGAATACTTCGACGGAGCTGTTACGATCGGACACATGCATTATCTGAAGCTGCATCACCTGGTAGACGATAAGATCCATGCGCGTTCTACAGGCCCCTACTCACTTGTTACACAGCAGCCGCTGGGTGGTAAAGCTCAGTTCGGTGGTCAGCGTTTCGGAGAGATGGAGGTTTGGGCCCTCGAGGCATATGGTGCTGCTTATACCCTGCAGGAGATCCTGACAGTGAAGTCTGACGATGTTGTTGGTCGTGTGAAGACTTATGAAGCAATCATCAAGGGCGACAATATTCCTGAGCCGGGTATTCCGGAGTCCTTCAAGGTACTTCTGAAAGAGCTTCAGTCACTGGCTCTGGATGTTAAGGTACTTGACGAGAACGGAGACGAGGTTGAGCTGATCGAAGCAAGCGAATATGGCAACACCAACCTGAATTCCATCCTTGGCAATGACAAGGATTATGGATACGACAAGAACGAATCCTTTGCGACACAGGGATATACAACGCAGGAATTCGATGAGAATGAAGAACTTGTGAATGTAGCAGAGGAGGAAACTGCAGCAGAAGAGGATGACGATCTGGTAGAAACAATCGTCGGAGCCGCAGAAGACGAGGACGAAGAATAAGAAAGGGGCGAAGAACATGCCGGAAACGACAGCAAGGAAATATAACCGGTCAGTAACATTTGATGCGATCAAGATCGGACTGGCTTCCCCGGATAAGATCCGGGAATGGTCTCACGGCGAGGTTACGAAACCGGAGACAATCAATTATCGTACCTTAAAACCGGAGAAAGACGGACTTTTCTGTGAGCGTATCTTCGGACCGAGCAAAGACTGGGAATGCCACTGCGGTAAGTACAAAAAGATCCGTTATAAAGGCGTGATCTGCGACCGCTGCGGTGTTGAAATTACAAAATCAAGCGTAAGACGTGAGCGTATGGGCAGCATTGAACTGGCTGCCCCGGTATCTCACATCTGGTATTTTAAAGGAATCCCGAGCCGTATGGGACTGATCCTGGATCTGTCCCCGCGTATTCTGGAAAGAGTCCTCTATTTTGCTTCTTATATCGTTCTGGATTCAGGAGATACCAACCTGGTGAAAAAGCAGGTTCTGACAGAGGCAGAATATGCTGAGGCAAGAGAAGCTTATGGCAGCGCCTTCCGTGTAGGAATGGGGGCTGAGGCAATTCTTGAGCTTCTCAGAGACATTGATCTCGAAAAAGAATCTGTAGAGCTGAAGGCAGAGCTGAAAGAGGCTACAGGCCAGAAGCGTACAAGAATCATCAAGAGACTGGAAGTTGTTGAGGCTTTCCGTACATCCGGCAACAAACCGGAGTGGATGATCCTGACCGTTGTACCGGTTATCCCGCCAGACCTTCGTCCGATGGTACAGCTGGACGGCGGACGTTTCGCAACCTCTGACCTGAATGATCTTTACAGAAGAATCATCAACAGAAATAACCGTCTGAGAAGACTGCTGGATCTGGGCGCACCGGATATCATTGTCAGAAACGAGAAGAGAATGCTGCAGGAAGCAGTAGATGCTCTGATCGATAACGGCCGTCGCGGAAGACCGGTAACAGGACCGGGCAACCGTGCTCTGAAATCCCTTTCCGACATGCTGAAAGGTAAGGGCGGACGTTTCCGTCAGAACCTGCTGGGTAAACGAGTTGACTACTCAGGACGTTCTGTTATCGTCGTAGGACCGGAGCTGAAGATTTACCAGTGCGGTCTTCCGAAGGAAATGGCAATCGAGCTCTTCAAGCCTTTCGTTATGAAGGAACTCGTTTCCAGAAAAATTGCACATAACATCAAGAATGCCAAGAAGATGGTTGAGAGACTGCAGCCGGAAGTATGGGACGTTCTTGAAGAAGTCATCAGAGAGCATCCGGTTATGCTGAACCGTGCTCCGACACTGCATAGACTTGGTATTCAGGCCTTCGAACCGATTCTGGTAGAGGGTAAGGCAATCAAGCTTCATCCCCTTGTTTGTATGGCCTTCAATGCCGATTTCGACGGAGATCAGATGGCTGCTCATCTTCCTCTTTCTGTGGAAGCACAGTCAGAGTGCAGATTCATGCTTTTGTCTCCGAACAACCTTCTGAAGCCGTCAGACGGTGCACCGGTTGCCGTTCCTTCACAGGATATGGTCCTTGGTATCTATTACCTGACCATGGGCAGAATGGTGGATCACTCTGATGACAAAGAGCTGGATGCAAGCATTGAGCATGTATATACCTCTCAGGAGGAGCTGGAAGAAGCACTTGGCCTGAACGGAAACGAAGGCAAGATCGACATCAATACCATGATCAAGTATCAGGTAAATGATGAGGGACGTTACGTTATCTGTACACCGCGTGATCTGATGGGTCACTATTTTGCAAGCACAGAGCATGCACTTCTGGCTTATGAGAATAAGGATATTACTTATCATCAGAAGATTCATGTTCGCAGAACAGGTAAGCTGGCAGACGGAAGAGAGATCTCTACCGTACTGCAGACAACACTCGGAAGACTGCTCTTCAATGAGATCATTCCGCAGGATCTTGGCTTTGTAGACAGAAGCGAGGAGAGCCTTCTCGCTGATGCTGAGGCAAACGGCTGGGATGAGGAAAAAATCGAAGCAGAAAGAGCTTACAGAAAGCTGAGACTTGAGGTTGATTTCCATGTTGGTAAGAAGGGACTGAAACAGATCCTGGAGAAGGTGATCAACATTCACGGAGCAACCAAGATGGCCGAGGTTCTTGATGATATCAAGGCAATGGGCTATGGCTATTCTACAAAGGCAGCCATGACCGTTTCCATTTCTGATATGACCGTACCGGCTCAGAAGCCGGAACTGCTCGACCAGGCACAGAAGACGGTTGATCAGATCACAAGAAACTTTAAGCGTGGTCTGATCACAGAAGAAGAGAGATACAACGAGGTAATCGAAACTTGGAAGAACACCGATGATGAGCTTACTCATCTCCTTCTGAGTGGCCTCGATAAATACAACAACATCTTCATGATGGCGGATTCCGGTGCGCGAGGATCTGATAAGCAGATCAAGCAGCTGGCCGGTATGCGAGGCCTGATGGCAGATACAACCGGTCGTACGATCGAGTTGCCGATCAAGTCTAACTTCCGTGAAGGTCTGGACGTTCTGGAGTATTTCATGTCTGCGCATGGTGCTCGTAAGGGACTTTCCGATACGGCTCTTCGTACAGCCGATTCCGGATACCTGACCAGACGAATGGTAGACGTATCCCAGGATCTGATCGTTCGTGAGACAGACTGCTCTGCCGGAGCAGAGGAGATCCCGGGCGTAGAAGTTGTTGCTTTCATGGATGGCAAGGAAGAGATCGAAACTCTTCAGGAGCGTATCACAGGTAGATACCTGAGCGAGCCGATCTATGATAAGGATGGCAATCTTCTTCTTGCAGCCAATAAGATGGTAACACCGGCTCGTGCAGCATTGATCATGAGCAAGGGTGTTGACAAGGATGGCGGAGAACTGACCAAGATCAAGATCCGTTCTATCCTGACCTGCCGAAGCACACTTGGTATCTGTGCAAGATGCTACGGTGCGAACATGGCAACAGGTTCACCTGTACAGGTTGGTGAGGCAGTCGGTATCATCGCTGCTCAGTCAATCGGTGAGCCGGGTACACAGCTGACCATGAGAACCTTCCATACCGGTGGTGTTGCCGGTAACGATATCACACAGGGTCTTCCTCGAGTAGAGGAGCTTTTCGAGGCAAGAAAGCCGAAGGGACTTGCCATCATTTCCGATATCGAAGGTGATGTTATCCTGAAGGATACAAAGAAGAAACGTGAGATCATCGTAACGAACAGAGAAGACATGGAAGAGAAGACTTACGTGATTCCTTACAGCTCCAGAATCAAGGTTGTTGACGGAGAGCATGTAGAGGCCGGACAGGAACTGACAGAAGGTTCCGTTAACCCGCATGATATCATGAGAATCAAGGGAATCCGTGCCGTTCAGGAATATCTGCTTCGTGAGGTTCAGCGAGTTTACAGACTGCAGGGTGTAGAGATCAACGATAAGCATATCGAAGTCATTGTAAGACAGATGCTGAAGAAGGTCCGTATTGAGGACAACGGTGATTCTGAATTCCTGCCGGGCACAATGGTTGATTACCTGAGAGTCGAGGAAGTAAATAAGGAACTGGAAGAAAAGGGACTGGAGCCGGCTACCGGCGAGAGAGTGATCCTCGGTATTACAAAGGCAGCTCTTGCAACAGATTCCTTCCTGTCAGCAGCATCCTTCCAGGAGACCACCAAGGTTCTGACAGATGCAGCGATCAAGGGTAAGGTTGATCCTCTGATCGGTCTGAAAGAGAACGTTATTATCGGTAAGCTGATACCGGCCGGAACCGGTATGAAGCGCTACCGCGGCGTTCGTCTGAATACAGACGTTAAGACAACAGCCTTCCAGGATGCAATGGATGAGGAAATCCTTGCGGATGAGGATGATGTGATCCTTGATTCTGCAGAGACAGCAGATGTTGTTGACACTGCAGATACAGAAGAAACCATTCTTTCTGATGTAGAGGAGACCATTCTGTAAAAGCCTGAAGTGAGCAAACGCTACTATAATAAAAGGGACTGTCGCATTAAGCGGCAGTCCTTTTCTATAATTCGAAAGCAAAAATCCGGCATTACAGCCGGGGTTACAATTCTGTTTTTGTAAGCAAAACAAAAGGCCGAGAATGATTCTGCCGGATCTAAAACACGCTCTCGCTCGGGGA
>CAVHNP010000108.1:0-5300 GCA_963637505.1 Prevotella sp. CAG:279 | reverse complement strand
CATTCAGCCTTTCTTTTTTTCTTTTCTCTGCATTTATTTCTTTTTATTTTCCTGCCTGAAGACTTTCCCTCCTATCTCCTATCTCCTTTCTTCTCTCCCTTCCGCCTTTCTCATTCCGCCTCTTGCCAGCCTTTCTCGCCCCCTGCCGCCTTGTCGGCTCCTTTTTGATATGTTATATTAGCCGCATAATTTAATCCTGACCTCAATGGAATGGAATAGTATTGACTTCGAAAACAGAAAGGAGTCCTTATGAATATATTCGAAATCATCGGACCTGTTATGGTAGGTCCTTCTTCTTCCCATACTGCCGGTGCAGCCAGAATCGGCTATGTTGCCCGCTGCCTTCTCGGTGAGGAAATCGCCCAGGCGGAGATCCGCCTCTACGGTTCTTTTCTCGCAACCGGACGGGGACATGGTACAGACCGTGCCCTGGTCGGCGGTCTCATGGGCATGAAACCGGATGATTACCGCCTTCCGAAAAGCATTGAGCTTGCAAAGGAAAAAGGCATTCAGCTCCGCTTCGGCGAAGCCCTCTTGAAAGAGGCCCATCCCAATACTGCCCAGCTCCTTTTAACAGGAGCCTCCGGCAAAACTCTGGAAGTCATCGGAGAATCCCTCGGCGGCGGCCGGATCAACATCGCCCAGATCGACGGTATTGAAACAAACTTCTCCGGTGAAAATCCGACCCTGATCGTTCATAACTTAGATCAGCCCGGTCATGTATCCGAGGTTACTTCCATGCTTGCCCACAAATCCGTTAATATCGCAACCATGCAGCTTTACCGGGCCGGAAAAGGCGACCGGGCTGTTATGGTAATCGAATGTGACCAGGAAATTCCCCAGGAAGGCCTGGACTGGCTGAGCAGATCGGAAGGCATCCTGAAGGTCACCTATCTTGGAAAGGAGGAAGAATAAATGAGAGCATATCACAGCATTAAGGAACTTCTTTCCATTTGTGAGGAAGAAAAAAGGCCCCTCTGGCGGGTAATCCTGGAGGAAGAAGCAGCAGAAAGCGATCTGCCTCCTGAGCAGGTCTTTCAGAAAATGACCCAGATGTATGAAGCCATGAAGCTGGCAGATCAGGACTATGATCCCACCCTTCGCTCCGGCAGCGGGGTTGCCGGCGGAGATGGGGAGAAAATGCGGCTTTTCAATGCAAGTGATCGTAATCTCTGCAGTCCCTTCACCTCCCTTGCCATGGAAAAAGCCCTGAAAATGGCGGAATCTAACGCCTGTATGAAACGAATCGTGGCTGCTCCTACCGCGGGCTCCTGCGGTGTGATCCCTGCTATTCTTCTCAGCTATGAGGAATGCGGAAAGGCAAAGAAGGAACAAGTCATCGAGGCTCTCTTTATCACAGCGGGACTGGGCAAGGTCATTGCAGAAAATGCCTCCATTGCCGGCGCTTCCGGCGGCTGTCAGGCAGAGATCGGTTCTGCCAGCGCCATGGCTGCCGCTGCCCTGACCTATCTGCAAGGTGGCGATAATGAGCAGATCGTTCAGGCCATGACCTTTTCCTTAAAAAATATGCTGGGTCTGGCCTGTGATCCGGTCGGCGGCCTGGTTGAAGTTCCCTGTATCAAGAGAAATGTGGCCGGTGTCATGAATGCCGTTGCCGGCGCCCAGCTCGCTATGGCGGGTATCCGCAGTGCCATCAGCCCGGATGATACCATTGACAGTATGAGAAGGATCGGCAATGACCTTCCGGTCTGTCTCAAGGAAACCAGCACAGGCGGTCTCGCTACGACGGAATCCGCAAAAAAGATCATTGAGCAGCTGAAAAAGGAGAATTGAATCCGTATCAGTGGAAAAAGACAGCTCCAAGGGAATCGCTGAAAACAGAACTTCGCTTCTTTAAAAAAGTATGTGCTTGCGCATACGCCCGCGCGCGAGCGGAATGCGAAGCATTAATTTCAACTCCGCGAGCTGCGCATCTCCGTGCGTTTTTATCGTATAGGGAACGAAGTTTCCTATACGATAAAAACGCACCCTTGATAACTGCCCTCTAGCTAAAGGCACTCGATTTTTTTCTATAAAAATGAAAGGGGTTTATGAATGAAAAAGGTAAACTATAACTGGGTAAGCATCGGTGTCGGTGTCATCGGTCATCAGCTGGCTGAGGCTATGCAGGCTCTCGGCGGCTCCCTCTACGGCGTTGCGAACCGAAGCTATGATAAGGCTCTGGCCTTTGCCGAAGAGTATCAGATCCCAACGGTCTATCCGACCATTGATGAGGTCTTTACCGATCCGGCCGTGGATATCATCTATATTTCCACGCCTCATAATACGCATATTACCTATCTCCGGAAGGCATTGGCAGCCGGCAAGCATGTCCTTTGTGAAAAGTCTATTACCCTAAATTCCGAGGAGCTGGAAGAAGCTATCTCCCTGGCAGAAGAAAAGCATCTTGTGCTGGCTGAGGCCATGACCATTTACCACATGCCCATTTATCGAAAGCTGAAAGAATTCTCCCAAAAACTGGGTCCCCTTCGCCTGATTCAGATGAATTTCGGCAGCTACAAGGATTATGACATGAGCAATCGTTTCTTTAATAAGAATCTGGCCGGCGGTGCCATGCTGGATATCGGCGTCTATGCCCTCTCCTTTGCCCGCTATTTTATGACTTCTGCGCCGACCCAGGTTGAAAGTCAGGTCAAATTTGCCCCGACCGGAGTGGATGAACAGGCTACTCTTCTTCTGATGAATCCGAAGGAAGAGATGGCAACAATCACCCTCTCCCTCCATGCCAAGCAGCCCAAGAGGGGAACTCTCGTCTATGACAAGGGTTATATTACCATCTATGAATATCCCCGCGGCCAAAAGGCTACGATCACCTATACGGAGGATGGCTCGGAAGAAGTGATCGAGTGCGGCGATACAAAGCTTGCTCTTTCCTATGAAATACGGGATATGGAAAAGGCCATTGACGGTGAAGATCAGATGCATCTCGATTATACCCGGGAAGTTATGAAGATTATGACCGACTGCCGGAGGAAATGGCAGCTCTTTTATCCGGAAGAATTAGAAAAATCACACGAAGAAAAGAATAAATAAAGTCTTATTTTTTACTATTATCAAAAAGCCCTCCTATAGTATAATGGAAAGCGTTATACAATTCACAAATCAAGTATGGGAGGAGACAAGCATGAATTTCTTAGAAGAAAGAATTCAGCGGGATGGCATCGTAAAAGAAGGCGATGTCCTCAAGGTAGACAGCTTTCTCAATCATCAGATGGACATTGATCTGTTTGACCAGATGGGGGAAGAGTTCAAGAAAAGATTTGAAGGAAAACCGATCAATAAGATCGTAACGATTGAGGCTTCCGGTATCGGCATTGCCTGTATCGTAGCCAGACACTTCCATGTGCCGGTTGTTTTTGCAAAGAAAGCCAAGAGCATCAATATCGAAGGCGAAATGTATATTGCAGAAGTAACCTCCTTCACCCACAAAAACACAAACCAGGTGATCGTTTCCAAAAAATTCCTGAATGAAAACGATCATGTTCTGATCATCGACGATTTTCTTGCCAACGGCTGTGCCCTCCAGGGTCTGATCTCCATCGTGAATCAGGCAGGCGGCACTGTAGAAGGCATCGGCATTGCCATCGAAAAGGGCTTCCAGATCGGCGGCAGCATTATCCGCAATATGGGCTATCAGTTAGAGTCCCTTGCCATTGTCGAAAGCATGAATCATGAAACAGGGGAGGTTGTATTCCGTGAGCAGTAATCATTCCACCCCCTCCACAGACAATATTTATACCTTAGACGGCAGGGTTCCCATTTTAAAGGCTGTTCCCTTTGGACTGCAGCATATCCTTGCCATGTTTGTTTCCAATATCGCTCCCATTCTGATCGTTGCAGCTGCCTGCGACCTCGAAACCTCAGACAGAGCCATGATCATTCAAAGTGCCATGCTGATCGCCGGAATCGGTACCCTGGTTCAGCTTTTCCCGCTTTGGCGCATCGGCTCCGGCCTTCCGATCGTAATGGGCATCTCCTTTACCTTTGTTTCCATCGCCTGCGTTATCGGCGCTCAGTATGGCTATGGTGCGATCATGGGTGCTGTCCTGGTCGGCGGTATCGTAGAAGGCGTACTTGGTCTTTTTGCCAAATACTGGATCAAGCTGATCACTCCTATCGTTGCAGCAACCGTTGTAACCTCGATTGGTTTCTCCCTGCTTTCTGTCGGTGCTGATTCCTTCGGCGGCGGTTCAAGCTCTGCTGACTTCGGTTCTGCAAAGAACTGGATCCTTGGCACCGTTACTCTGGCCTGCTGTCTGATCTTTAATATTCTGGCAAAATCCTACTACAAGCAGCTGTCCGTACTTTTC
The DNA here is from genome assembly GCA_963637505.1 of Prevotella sp. CAG:279. Classification (GTDB taxonomy): domain Bacteria; phylum Bacillota; class Clostridia; order Lachnospirales; family Lachnospiraceae; genus RUG14243. Next base: position 969 of record CAVHNP010000108.1, on the reverse strand, counting down.
GGACTGATCGTTGGTTACATCCTGGCTCTCTGCATGGGCATGGTTGATTTTTCCGGTCTTGCAGGCTCCGGCATTATTGCCCTGCCTCATATTTTGCCCTTTAAAATGGAATTTCATCCAAGTGCGATCTTTGCCTTTATCATGATCTTCCTGGTATCTGCGACAGAGACCATTGGCGATACCTCAGCCCTGGCTTCCTCCGGACTCGGACGTGATGTCACTGCAAAGGAAACCGCAGGCTCCATCGCCTGCGACGGCTTTGTCAGTGCCCTCTCTTCTGTCTTTGGCTGCATGCCGATCACTTCCTTCAGCCAGAATGTCGGACTGGTTGCCATGACAAAGGTCGTTAACCGCTTTGCTATCGGTACCGGTGCCATCATCATGATCCTGGCCGGTATCTTCCCGATCGTCGGTGCCCTGCTTGCAACCCTGCCGAGTGCTGTTTTGGGTGGCTGCACCATTATGATGTTCGGAACCATTGTTATCAGCGGACTGCAGATGATCCAGAAATGTGGTTTTACCCAGCGTAATATCACTATTGCTGCTTTATCCTTAAGTATCGGACTTGGTTTCACCCAGCTCCCGGATCTTTTTGCGATCTTCCCGAGCATTATCCAGTCTGTTTTTGCGGAGAACTGCGTTGCGGTTGTTTTCCTGACTGCGATTATTCTGAACCTGATTCTGCCGAAGAATATGGAGGTTGAGCACTAGAAGCTATCGGATATTATCTGGTAATTGATAAATATGTTCTTATAAAAGGACGAGAATGATTCTGCCGGATCATTCTCGTTTTTTTCAACTTTCATCTACATAGTATCGTACTGCACGTGTGAGATATGCCGCAAAGACACGCTTCGTTATATATCATATCGCGACAGCGATGTGCCGCATGTCCCGTTCCTACTCGCTGCAGGCGGCTTATTCGCGAAGACTACCGCAAAACTCGCGCTCCGCGCTCACTCAGGGCTA
>CAVHNP010000107.1:0-5437 GCA_963637505.1 Prevotella sp. CAG:279 | reverse complement strand
TTTATCATAGAAGACCCTTATATTGTCTAATTTACAGAAATTTTTTCACAGGCTCTGGATCACTCTCGTTATTTTTGCGAAAGCAGAACTCCGATCTGAGTAAATCACACTTTTCCAAAGAGACCTGCTTATCGACTCGAATTCTTTGTTTTAGATCCGGCAGAATCATTCTCGGCCGTTTTTTCGGTTTTCATCAACACATTTTGTCCTATAACAGACAATAGAAGAAACCTGTGCCCCCGAGCTCATGCCTAACCCTCAGCGCAAATCAAAGCCTTCATATCCTGATAGAATCCCGGATAAGAAATCTTAACACAATCCGCATCCTTCATCTGTGAGGATCCCTCCGCATTCATGGCCGCAACCGTCATAGCCATGGCGATGCGATGGTCCAGATAAGAGTCAAGCTCGGCTCCATGCAGAGCCTTTCCGCCGTTGATGATCATACCGTCTTCTCTGGGCTCGATATCTGCTCCCATGGCCTGAAGATTAGAAACGGTCGTGGCAATGCGGTCACTTTCCTTCGCCTTTAGATCAGCGGCATCTTTTATGATGGTCTCTCCCTTTGCAAAGGCTGCCATAACAGCGATCATAGGAATCTCATCGATCAGGGCCGGGATAATATCTCCCTCGATTACGCAGCCCTTCAGCTCGGAGGAGCGAACCAGGAGATCGCATACCGGTTCTCCCGATACAAGTCTTTCATTTTCCTTTTTGATATCGGCACCCATTTGCTGACAAACACTTAAGAGGCCGGCTCTGCTTGGATTGATGCCGACATTTTTGATCAGAAGCTCGGCATCTTTGGAAATCAAGGCTGCCGCAATGAAATAGGCAGCGGAAGAGATGTCTCCGGGCACTTCGATATCCTGTGCATATAGAGTCGGTTCCGGTGCAATAGATACTTGATTGCCTTCCCTTTTAATTTCAGCACCAAAAGCACTGAGCATGCGTTCGCTGTGATCTCTGGAAAGTGCCGGTTCTTCGACCGTGGTAATACCTTCTGCATAAAGACCGGCAAGGAGAAGGCAGGATTTTACCTGAGCACTGGCGATCGGAGAATGATAGGTAATTCCCTTTAAGGAAGAAGGTCTGATCAGAAGGGGAGCGCAGTCATTGTCCTGAAGGCTGCTGATATCAGCACCCATCATACGAAGGGGAGTAATGATTCTCTTCATAGGTCTGGTATTCAGGGAAGCGTCTCCGGACAAGGTGCTTTCAAAGTTTTGTCCGCTTAGAATTCCACTGATCAGTCTGGTGGTGGTTCCGCTGTTGCCGGTATCAAGAAGGGAAGAGGGGGCAGAAAGACCGTGCAGCCCCTTGCCTTTTACCAGAATCGAGCCGGAAGAAGGGTCCACTTTGATCTCGATCCCCATCTGCCGGAAGCAGGAAATGGTAGATTGACAGTCGGCGCTTAAGAGACAGTTCTTTACATGGGTCTCTCCTTCGGCGAGAGAAGCAAACATGATGCTTCTATGGGAAATGGATTTATCGGCGGGAACCGTGATTTCTCCCCGGAGTTTTTTTACAGGATTGATAAGCATGGATTAATTCCTTTCATAAATATGATAACGGAAGCGCTTCAGCAGAGCAGTTGCTTCCTCGAGAGATCTGGCATCATAGAATTCGATGCAGAGCACGCCTTCTTCGAATTCACGATTATGGACAATGCCGATATTGCGGATGCTGATATGATGGGTGGAAAGGCGGGTTGCGATCGTTGCAATCTCGCCGGCTTCATCGATCAGGTCGCAGTAGAGACGGAAATTCTGACGGTAGGCAGCACCGGTTCGGTTTGTAATAGAATCGCGGTATTCCTTGGCGGATGCAAAGAAGTCGTGAATCTCTTCGCTGCAGTCCGCATTGAGTTCCTCCCGGATCTTTTTCAGGCTATCGATATACTGATCCAAAACAGGCAGAATGGAAGCCTTATTCCCTTTTGAGATCTGGGACCACATATCGGGAGAAGAGGAAGAAATCCTTGTAATATCCTTAAAACCGCCGGCGGCGATTCGTTTTAGGCTTTCTTTTTCGCTGTCATTCTCATGAACCAGATTGACTAGGGCTGCGGAGATGATATGAGGAACATGAGAGACATTTGCGGTAGCAAAGTCATGTTCGGAAGCAGTCATTTGGATCGGAATCACATCAATTGACTTTAAAAAGGCAATGAAGTCATTTACTTCTTTATCCGGAACCGATTCATCCGGCGTGACGATATAGTATACATTTTCAAAAAGATATGCATTGGAAGACTGGTAGCCTATCGTTTCTAAACCGGCCATGGGATGACCGCCGATGAAGCGGTCTGCAATATCAAGTCTTTTTGCTTCCGCCTGAATCTTTGATTTCATGCTGCTGACATCCGTGATCAGGGTTTCCCTTGGCAGGATCTCCTTTAAGCTGGTCAGAAGGGTAAGGTTGACGGAAACCGGGGCGCAGAGAAAGACAAGGTCACATTTGGCAAAGTCAGAACCGACTTCTCTGGCTGCATAGTTGATTGTCCCTTCATTCATGGCGTCTAAAAGGGAGGAGGCCTCCGTATCATAGCCGATCAGGGTAAGGTCAGGATGCTTTCGCCGGATGGTTTTGGCGAGGGAGCCTCCGATCATCCCCAGTCCAATGATTCCGATTGTATCTGTTTTCATAGTAGTTACCTCAAAAAAATATAGTTAGCGGGCGAAGCGCCCGGTGTCATGCAAAAGAGCGAAAAAAGCTTCCTCGATTATACCCTAAGAGGAAGGGTAGATGCTACTATCTTAAAGACTATTCAAAAGAAAGTCAATGCTTTAAAGCGTAAAAGTGAATTGCCTATCTGAACAGAATTCACAGACAATTGTAGGGAAAATTGTATATAATTACGGAAAATTCTTGTAAAGCTGTCTGAAATTTAGTAAAATACCCTTTGTAAGTAGGAGTAAGCGGAATATTTAGAGGATTCCGTTTAAAAATATAAAATAAGGGGGAACATTATTTATGAATGTTTACACAACTGACAAAATCCGAAACGTAGCAATTCTTGGCAACGGAAGCTGTGGAAAGACTACACTGGTTGAGGCTATGGCTTATCTTTCCGGAATCACAAACCGTATGGGAACGATTCAGGACGGCAATACAATAAGTGACTATGATCCGGAAGAAGTAAAGAGAACATTTTCAATCAATACAAGTCTGGTACCGATCGAGTGGGAAGGCACCAAGATCAATCTTTTGGATACACCGGGCTATCCGGGTTTTGTCGGTGAGGTTGATGAAGCGGTTGCAGCTGCAGATGCAGCGATCATTGTTATCAATGGTAAATCCGGCGTGGAGGCCGGAACAAAGAAGGCATGGGATATTTGCGAGAAGTATAACCTTCCCCGTATCTTCTATGTAAATGACATGGATATCGATGATGTCAGCTTCAGAGAGGTTGTAGAAGAGCTGACAGAGAGATATGGTAAGAAGATTGCACCTTTCCATCTGCCGATCAGAGAAAATGAAAAGTTTGTCGGCTATATCAATGTAGTCAGCATGACTGGTTACAGATGGAATGATAAGGGTGAGGTTGAGGAATGCCCGATTCCGGATTATTCCATGGAGAATCTCGAAAAATACAGAGAGACCCTCCTCGAGGCCGTTGCCGAGACCAGCGAAGAATTTATGGAGCGCTATTTTGACGGAGATGAGTTCTCAGAGAACGAGATCCGTGCCGCTCTTCGCGTGAATGTGATCGACGGCAGCATTACACCGGTTACCATGGGATCCTCTATTCTTTGCCAGGGACCCTATACGATGATCGATGATATCGTAAAATATTTCCCGAGTCCGGATACCTTAAAGTGTGCAGGACTGAACCTTAAGACAAATGAAGTCTACAATGCAGATTATGATTTCTCCAAGGCAAAGAGCGGCTATGTATTTAAGACCATCGTAGATCCTTTCATCGGCAAATATTCTCTGGTGAAGGTAAATTCCGGCGTACTGAAGGGAGACGACCTGATCTATAATACCCGCACAGAAAAAGAATTCAAATGCGGAAAGATCTATACCCTTCTGGGCAGCAAACAGATCCAGCTTGACGAGGTTCATGCCGGAGATATCTGTGCTCTCGCAAAGCTTCCGGATACGAATACAGGAGATTCCTTAGCAACGAAGAGTACACCTGTCGTTTATGGTCGTACAGAGATTTCGGTTCCTTATTACTATGTAAAATATGATGCAAAGAATAAGGGTGATGAGGATAAGGTTTCCCAGGCATTACAGAAGATTATGCAGGAAGACCTTACCGTCAAAACAGTAAATGACAGCGCAAATAAGCAGTCCCTGCTCTATGGTATGGGCGATATCCATCTTTCTGTTGTTGTCAGCAAGCTGAAAGATCTTTATAAGACAGAGATCGAATTATCCAAGCCGAAGGTATCCTTCCGGGAGACCATCATCGGTCATGCAGATGTTGATTCTAAATATAAGAAACAGTCCGGCGGCCATGGACAGTATGGCCATGTAAAGATGACCTTCGAGCCATCCGGAGATCAGGAAAAGCCCTATGTATTTGAACAGAGTGTTGTAGGCGGTTCCGTTCCGAAGAATTATTTCCCGGCGGTTGAGAAGGGTATCGCAGAGTGCTGTGAGGCAGGACCTTTAGCAGGTTATCCGGTTGTTGGTGTAAAAGCAAACCTTTATGACGGATCCTATCATCCGGTAGATTCTTCCGAGATGGCCTTCAAGGTTGCTGCAACCCAGGCCTTCAAGGATGGATTCATGAAGTGTAATCCGATCCTGCTTGAGCCGATCGAGACCATGAAGGTGACGGTAGAAGATCAGTATACCGGTGACATTATGGGTGATCTGACCAAACGTAGAGGACGTGTGATGGGAATGAGCCCGACAAATGACGGCCGTACCGAGATCGTAGCAGAGGTTCCGATGATGGAGATCTTTGACTATACTCTGGATCTTCGTTCCATGACAGGCGGTACAGGTACCTACTCCTATGAGTTCGCAAGATACGAGCAGGCACCGCATGATGTGCAGGAAAAGGAAGTTGCAGCCAGAAAGGCTGAAGCAGAAGAATAAGCAGATAGAAAAGGTATTTTCTATTATTAAGAGAGATTGGCTCCTGCCTGTAAAAATACAGGCAGGGGCTTTTTCCTTACCTTGACAAATTTATGACATGTGTATATCATTTTAAAGAATGAATAATTGTGGCATACTATACATTTTTATAGCGGGCCAGGAAGGAAAAGTTTGCAATGAGTACACCCTACAATCACAGAGAAATAGAACAAAAATGGCGTAAGATCTGGGAAGAAAAACCGGTTAACGTCGATGATGGAAAGAAAGAAAAATATTATTGTCTGGATATGTTCCCATATCCGTCAGGAAACGGACTGCATGTCGGACATTGGAGAGGATACGTTATCTCTGATGTTTGGAGTAGATATAAGCTTATGAA
>CAVHNP010000106.1:0-5582 GCA_963637505.1 Prevotella sp. CAG:279 | reverse complement strand
CATGTGCCTCGAGCTTAGCATCTGCTGGGTTTTTCCCCGAGCGAGAGCGTGTTTTTGATCCGGCAGAATCATTCTCGGCCTAATCGTACTATTGGCAAACGGACGCATCCTTTACTTCTTCCTTCGGATTGATCCGGATATAAAGACGATCAATCCTATTATTTTCGATATTCTCAACCCGGATCATCAGATCCTCTTCCGGATAGAAGACCTGCCCCTTGGTCGGCAGCTGATCGGAAAGACCGAGAACAAAACCGCCGATGGTATCATAATCCTCAGAGCTAAGGTTCAGCTTCAGCCGATCGTCAATATCATCCAGATTGGCCTTACCATCCACTTCATATTCTGTATCGGATAGGCGACGGATCTCGTCCACCTCGTCATCGTCATATTCATCACGGATTTCTCCGACAATTTCCTCCAGAAGATCTTCCATAGTGATCATGCCGGCAGCAGAGCCGTATTCATCCAGAACAATGGCGATATTTACATGCTCATTCCGCATTTCCACCAAAAGCTCAGAGGTGCTCTTATGCTCATGGGTATAATAGGGCTTCCGCATCAGTTTGCGAATATCAAAATCGGCAGGAGAATCAATCAGAAGAATGTCCTTCATATTAATAAAGCCGATAATATTATCATTACTTCCCTCGTAAATGGGATAGCGGGTCAGCTTTTCTTCTGAGAAGAGAGCCATGAGGTCCTCATAGCTGCATTCGCTGTCGATCATAACCATATCGATACGGGGAATCATGATCTCTTTGGCGATGGAATCACCGAAATGGAAAACATTGTAGATCATCTCGCGTTCGTCGCTTTCGATCACGCCGCTTTCATGGCTGACATCCACGATGGTTTTAAGTTCACCCTCGGTCATGGTTGGCTTGGAAGCCAATGGGTCTACCCCCAGAAGACGGATCAGGCCGTGCGATACGGAGGTAACGAGAAAAATAATCGGGGTGAGCAGTTTCAGCAGGAGAGAAATAACCGCAGAAAATTTGAGGGAAATCTCCTCTGCACGTAAGGTGGCGATGTTTTTGGGGGAAATCTCTCCGACGATCAGAATGACGAAGGTCAGAACAAAGGTAGCAATACCTGCGCCATAACTGCCTAGGAGCTTTACGGCAATTACCGTAGCTAAGGAGGAGGCGGAAAGATTCACAATATTATTTCCGATCAGAATGGCGCTTAAAAGTTTGGACTGCTGTTCCCAAAGCTTCAGAACTCTTTTCGCCCTCGGATCGCCATCTTCGGCAAGGGTTCGCATGCGAATGCGGTTTGCGGTTGTAAAGGCTGTTTCCGATGCGGAAAAAAAGGCTGACAGCAAAAGAAGACAGACTAAAAGAAGCAATTGTATGATTGTACTTGTATCCAAGTGAAGATTCTCCTTTATGATTCATTCCTAAAACGGGTTTTTCGATATAAATATCACTCCATTAAAGAATATCCTAATTGAAAGCGGCTTCCTTTGCAAGTTTTTCCTTTTCAGATAAGGATAACTGTGCTATACTTTGAGAAAGATTGTCGAATAAGACAGGAGGGTCTAATAATGAAACACATCAAAACTTTAAATACGAAGAGACTTCAGAGCACAGTAAAGAAGGGTGGCTGTGGTGAATGCCAGACATCATGTCAGTCTGCATGCAAAACATCCTGCACAGTAGGAAACCAGAGTTGCGAGAACAAATAAGCTCTGAACCATAGTGTAAAGCTTAGCAGCGGCTGAAGGGCCGCTGCTTTTTACTGTACAGGGAGGAAAAATGATCCATCAGTATAAAAATAATGGCTATAACATTGTGCTGGATGTAAACAGTGGTGCGATCCATGTTGTGGACGATTTAACCTATGAGATCATTGCACAGTTTGAAAGTAAAACAAAAGAAGAAATTGTAAAGGCCTTAGAAGGCAGAGAAGATGCTAAGGCAGAGGATATCGCAGAGGCTTATGACGAGGTAGCGGAACTCAAGGAAGAGGGATCTCTTTTTACCGAGGATACCTATGAGCCTTATATGAAGGATTTTGCAAAAAAGAGACAGACAGTGGTAAAGGCTCTTTGCCTTCATATTGCCCATGACTGCAATCTGGCCTGTCGTTACTGTTTTGCAGAAGAGGGAGAATACCACGGCAGACGGGCCCTGATGAGCTTTGAGGTAGGAAAGGCAGCCCTGGATTACCTGATTGCCAACAGCGGAAACAGAAGAAATCTGGAAGTGGATTTCTTCGGTGGTGAGCCACTTATGAATTTCGATGTAGTAAAAGAGCTCGTTGCATACGGCAGGGAGCAGGAAAAGCTGCATGATAAGAAATTCCGCTTTACCCTTACCACCAACGGTGTTCTTTTGAATGATGACATTCTGGAATTTGCCAATAAAGAGATGGGAAATCTGGTTCTTTCTATTGACGGACGAAAGGAAGTACACGATAAGATGAGACCTTTCCGGGGAGGACAGGGCTCTTATGACATGATTCTTCCGAAGTTCAAGCATGCTGCTGAGAGCAGAAATCAGACAAATTATTATGTCAGAGGAACTTATACGCATTTTAATACAGATTTTTCTGAGGATGTTCTCTCTCTGGCAGACCAGGGCTTTGAACAGATTTCCGTAGAACCGGTAGTGGCTCCGCCTTCCGAGGCCTATGCTTTGACCGAAGAAGATCTGCCTAAGCTCTTTGAGGAATATGACAAGCTTGCAGCAGAGATGGTGAAGCGGATAAAGGCAGGAAAATCTTTTAATTTCTTCCATTTTATGATAGATTTAGAAGGTGGCCCATGCGTGGCAAAAAGGCTTTCCGGATGCGGATCCGGAACGGAATATCTTGCCGTTACGCCATGGGGTGATTTTTATCCATGTCATCAGTTTGTAGGAAACGAAGACTATCTGATGGGTAATGTTTTCGACGGAATCACTCGCACGGATATTCGTGATGAATTCAAGGCCTGCAATGTCTATGCCAAGGAGCAGTGTCAGAGCTGCTTTGCTAAGTTCTATTGCAGCGGCGGCTGTGCAGCCAATTCCTTTAATTTCACGGGAGATGTAAACGGGGCCTATGAAATCGGATGTGCGCTTCAGAAGAAACGAATCGAATGTGCCATCATGATCAAAGCAGCTACGGCTGAATAAAAACAAAGGAGAACAGAGTAAAAATGAAGAAAAACAGAGCAGTCACCGTGCTCGTTGTTTTGCTGGCATTGCTGCTTGCAGTCAGCTATTATGCCTTTTCTATTTTAAAGGCAACAACATCAGACAGTGACGGTGGTCTTACACTCGGACTGGATCTGGCAGGTGGTGTCAGCATTACCTATCAGGCAGAGGGAAATCCGACGTCTGAGGAAATGAGCGATACCATCTACAAGTTGCAGAAACGTATCGAGGATGAGACCGGAAGTACAGAGGTTTCTGTATACCAGGTCGGAGATGACAGAATTTCAGTTGAGATTCCGGGTGTGACAGATGCCAATGCGATTCTGGAAAAGCTTGGTCAGCCAGGTACCCTTTCTATTCAGGATACAGACGGCAACCAGATCTTAACAGGAACAGATATCGCCAGTGCCCAGGCCGGAACCCAGCAGGACAGCTATGGCAATAAGCAGTACGTTGTTCAGCTGACCTTCACAGATGAGGCAGCAAAGACCTTTGCAACCTACACATCTGAGCATATCGGTGATCGTCTTCCGATCTATTATGACGGAGATGTGATCTCCAATCCGACAATTCAGTCTGCCATCACCCAGGGAAGCTGTGTGATCGAGGGTATGAGCAGCTATGAAGAAGCAGAGAATCTTGCTTCCTATATCAGAATCGGTTCTCTGTCCATCGAGCTGACAGAGCTGCAGTCTAATGTCGTAGGTGCCCAGCTTGGTGAAAGTGCGATCCAGACCAGTGTTCTGGCAGCAGGCATCGGTCTTCTGATCATTTTCATCTTTATGATATTCTCTTACAGAGTAATGGGTCTGGTTGCATCTCTTGCCCTGGCTCTTTATACAGGACTTGTAGTTGCTGCAATGAAGGCCTTTGAGCTGACTTTGACCCTGCCCGGTATTGCAGGTGTGATCCTGTCAATCGGTATGGCGGTCGATGCAAATATTATTATTTACGCCCGAATCAAGGAAGAAACGGCAGCCGGAAAGAGCGTAAAAAATGCGATCGATATCGGTTTCAAGAAAGCAAGCTCTGCGATTCTTGACGGTAATATTACAACCTGTATCGCCGCAATCGTTTTGATCGTTCTGGGATCCGGTACAGTAAAAGGCTTCGCTTATACCCTTCTGATCGGTATCATTCTTTCTATGTTTACCGCAATGGTAATCACCCGTCTGATCATGAAGTCGGTATATGCCCTGGGCTGCAAGGACCTGAAGTTCTATGGTGTAAAGAAAGAACATACTCCTTACAAGATCCTGCAGAAGAGACTCCTCTTCCTGGGTATTGCTGCAGTTGTAATCTGCTCCGGCTTTGTATCCATGGGAATCCATTCTTCGAACGGAGACAAGGCTCTGAACTATTCACTGGAATTCGTCGGCGGTACCTCTACCCAGGCCACCTTCAATGAAGATTATTCCATTGAACAGATTGAAAGCGATATTATTCCTGTTGTCAGCGAGATTACAGGAGATAACAATATCCAGACCCAGAAGGTGGATGGAAGTACAGACATTGTAATTAAGACAAGAGATCTGTCTTTGGATGAGCGTGAAGAGCTGAATCAGGCTCTGATAGATAATTTCGGCGTAGACGAGTCAACGATCAGTACCCAGAGCATCAGTGCAACGGTAAGCTCGGAGATGCGTACAAATACGATCAAGGCGATCCTGGTTGCCGTTATCTGCATGCTGCTCTATATCTGGCTGAGATTTAAGGACTTCCGTTTCGGCGGATCCGCAGTGTTGGCTCTGATGCATGACGTTCTCGTTGTACTTGCTTTCTATGCGATCGCAAGGGTTTCCGTAAGTACAACCTTTATCGCCTGCATGCTGACGATCGTTGGTTATTCTATCAACGCGACCATCGTTATTTTCGACCGAATCCGTGAGAATAATCACGGTATCCGTTCTCAGGAAGAGCTGAGAGATATGGTCAATACAAGTATTACACAGACCATGACCAGATCAATCTACACCTCCTTCACAACCTGGGTAATGACACTTACCATGTATGTTCTGGGTGTAGCGTCCATTCGTGAGTTTGCCCTGCCTCTGATGGTTGGTATCATCTGCGGTGCATTCTCCTCTGTATGCATCACAGGTGCTCTCTGGTTCATCTTTAAGACCAGAATCGGAAAATGTGATCTGCCTAAGGTTTATGTAGATAAGAAGGCTGCAAAGCCGGCAGCAGCTGTTGAGGCTGCCACAGAAGAAGGAACTCCGGTAGCTACAGCAACTCCGGGAGTGAATACTTCAAATAAGCCGAAAAAGAAGAAAAAAAAGAAAAAAGGCATTCATTAAGTGCAAGAAGGCTGCCCCATTGACCTAAGGTCAGTGGGGCGGTTTTGCATAATGGGGAGTTGTTCTATAGTACAAGGCCGAGAATGATTCTGCCGGATCTAAAACACGCTCTCGCTCGGGGAAAAACCCAGCAGATGCT
>CAVHNP010000105.1:3535-5733 GCA_963637505.1 Prevotella sp. CAG:279 | reverse complement strand
TTTGCGGCTCTGATCGTAAAGGCAAGAGAAGCCGGCTGCGATATGAATACGGTTGTGCAATCCTATAACTACGGATCAGACTTTATTGATTATGTGGCGGCAAACGGAAACGGTGTTTACAGCATCAAGCTTGCAGAACAGTTCGCCTATGAAAAATCCGGCGGGGCAACTGCGGATGTTTCCCTTCCGATCAGCTACCAGGCAAACGGAGGATGGAGATATAAATTCGGCAATATGTTCTATGTATTTGAGGTCAATCGATATGTAGAACATCAACTGAAACTGCACTAGGAGGCAGAGCATGATCCAGGATATCGCCCCAAGGGAGCTTCGAATTGAATATGAAGAGAAAAGCCCCAAGGGGTCTGATCTTGTTTGCATTTTTTCCGGCCGGAAGCTTTTGCTCCGGATAGAGGGGGAGCAGGTTTTTCTCCCTACTTTTCAGGAACTGCAATTGCCGGAAGAGAGCTTTTGCTATCTTCTTTCTACGGCCAGAATAGAGGGAGAGATTTATCAGCACTTATTTCTCTATCAAGGGGAAGAAAGCCCGGAGGCGGAAGGATATTCTTATCAGGAAATCCGCAGGATCAGGGGGAAGGAGCCGGAGGATCTTGTTTTTGCCATAGCGACGGCCTACCATCTTTCCGTTTGGTATGGAAATAACCGCTTCTGCGGAAGATGCGGGACAAAGATGCTTCATGATCAGATGGAACGTATGGTCAAATGTCCGTCCTGCGGAAATCAGGTTTATCCCAAGCTGATGCCAGCGGTGATCGTCGGTGTAACCTGGGGAGATAAGATCCTGGTCAGCAGATATGCCGGAAGAGCCTATAAGGGCCATGCTTTGATCGCCGGCTTTTGCGAGATCGGAGAAAGCTTTGAACAGACCGTCAGAAGAGAAGTAATGGAAGAGGTTGGCCTGAAGGTGCATCAGATTCGTTATTACAAGAGTCAGCCCTGGGGCTTCGACCAGGATCTTTTGGCAGGATTTTTCTGTGATGTGATGGGAGATCCGACCATTCATATGGATGAAAATGAATTATCTTATGCGGAATGGATCTCCAGAGATGAGATGGATGAGCACATGCATGACCGGGTTTCTCTTACAGGAGAGATGATAAATGCCTTCCGTTTAGGAAAGGAGCAAACCAGCTTCTAAAAAGGAGTATCGAATGGGAGATACAGAAGACAGAAAAGAAGATGCAGTTGTGGTGGAAGCTGCAGATATAAAGGAAGAAAAGCTGCCGGATTTTCATTCTATCGAAGTGAAGAATCCGAAAAGTGAAAAAGTATTAAGGCTGGAGAAAGAGATTCGCTCCCGCCACGGAGAGGAAGTTTTTCGAAACAAGAGGCTGCAGGTAGAGCAGGATTATGTTTCTAAGATGCTCGAGTCAATCGAGACAAGCCTGAAAGGAGAAAAAGAAGCCCAGAGGCAGAATGATCTCTTCGAGGAAAGAATCCGGACAGACGTTTACCGTATGCATGGAATCAGCCAGGACAAGCTGCAGGGCATGAGTGAGCGCAGGATTGCCTGGGTTCAGGGTACGGCCTTTGCCCTCTTTTTCCTTTCCTGTGTCATGGTGATCTTAAGTGGTGCCTTGCACGGCTTCGGAGATTCCTTGACGCTTTTTGCCGCCTTTTTCACGGCGATCGAGGGAACCCTTTTGACCAATGGCAAAAGAAGATTCAAGGTGGTCAGCGGTCTGATCGGTCTTTTGTATCTGATCCTTTTCCCGATTGTTCTTCTGATGTTTGTTTGCAGGGAAGAAGGCTATGCCCAGTATGATTTCTTGCTTTCCGTTTTTTCGATTGCAGGACTAGCGATCCTGGTGATCGGTTCTGTTTCCTACTTTATGTATAATCCTTACCAGGATGATGCGAGAGCTTTGAAACAGGCAAACCGTTATCTTAAAAAGATGGAAAAGGCGGCTTCTTCCGATGTGAGACTGAGAGAGAAGACTCTGGAAAAAGAGAAAAAGCAGGCCGAGAAGGATGCGGAAAAAGAAAAGAAACGCTTGGAAAAAGAAGCGGATAAGGAACGTAGACAGAAGGAAAAAGAGGCTGAAAAGGAAAGAAAGCGGCAGGAGAAGGAAGCTGCGAAAGAGCAAAAGAGACAGGAAAAAGAAAATAAAAAAGAAGCAGAGATAAAAGAAGAGGACTTTGCGCCGGCAGAGGAGAATGCAGCAGAGAAAAATGAT
>CAVHNP010000105.1:0-3525 GCA_963637505.1 Prevotella sp. CAG:279 | reverse complement strand
AAATGATGCAGAAGCAAACATCGTAGAAGAGCAGGCCGTGGCAGAAACAGAGGTCACAGATGAGAAGTTGGTGGCGGAAGCAAAAACCACAGTAGAGATGACTGATGAAGAGGCAACTACTGCTGATGGGGAGAAAACTACAGAAGAAATACTTGATGCTGAGTATATTTCGCTCGAGGACTAAAGGCAAAAGGACAGGTGAGAAATGATGGGCAATATTCTGGATTATCTGGACTGGAGAGGGGATATCCCTCTTTCCCTGATTCCCTTTGGAAGAGTGGATGCTTTGATCTTATCCGTACTCACTTATGTAAGGCTGGATGGTATCGTTCCTCAGGTTGGGCAGGAAGAGATTTCCATCGGGGATGCAGCAAAGGCTTTTTTTGAGGCACATTCGGAAAAGGAACTGAGGGAAGACAAGAGCTTTACCAATTTTGCACCGGAGGTGCTCCGAAAAGCAGCAGAAAGCCGTCGCTTCGGAAAAAGCAGATTGAGGAATTATGTAAATCATGTTGACCTTGACAATGAGCTTCAGTTTTCCGCAATGGAGATAGAAACGGAAGATGGGATTCCCTTTGTTTCCTTTAAGGGAACAGATGATACGATCATTGGCTGGAAGGAAGATTTTAATATCAGCTACAGGACAGTTCCGGCCGAGGAAGAGGCTCTTGCTTATCTGAACTATATTCATGCAGGTACAAAAGGAAAAATCCGCCTGGGAGGTCATTCTAAGGGGGCTCATCTTGCGGTTTATGCAGGAGCCTTTTGCCTGGAAGAGATCCGGGAAAGGATCACGGATATCTATGAAAATGATGGCCCAGGCTTTAATCAGGAGATGATGGAGCGCCTAGGCCATGAAAAACCACAGCTGCAGATTCATCGTTTGATCCCGCAGACGGCGATTATCGGAAGTCTTCTTTGTCATTTCAAAAAAGCAGATATTGTCAGAAGTGATGAAAAGGGTGTGATGCAGCATAATCCGATCTCCTGGCAGATCATGGGCGGAGATTTTATTACAGAGGAAAACAACAGCAAGAAGGGAATGCTTTTTGAGGAAACCTTTAACACCTGGATTGCTTCTGTAGACAAGGAAGACAGAAAGGGCTTCATCGATGATATGTTTTCCGTTTTGCAGGCTCCCGGCTTTACAACAATTAAGGAAGTGCGGCAGGCAAGTCCGAAGGAATCAAGGATGATGTGGGAGCGTCTGCAGAGTATTGATCCGAGGAGCAGGGAGATCATAGAAAAGCTGATTCTGATCTTTATCGGAAATTGGGCGGCAGCAGGATTTCGAAGTGAGAAAAAGAAGAGCGGAAGAAAAGCCCTAAAGGCAGAAAAAAAGAAAAAGAAAGAGAAAGAGAGAAAAAAAGAGTGAAGCTGAGCTATAAAGAATTATACGAAAAAACAGCCCTGAAAAAAGAAAATGTCGAAGCTTTTGCAGAAGAAATGCAGGGCTTTGAGCAGATGAGCGAAGAAGAAAAAAAGAAATTCTATGCGAAGGGAGTTTATTTCTGCGCCCATCTTCCTATGCCGGAGAAGGAAGGAGAAAGGGCAGTTGCGACGGATATCCTGAATCATATTCTCCACCAGATAGGAGACAGAGGTGCCTCCCAGGCTCTGATGTCGATCCTGATCGGAATCGGTATCATTGCTATGCAGGAGCTGCGCATGGAGAATGGACAGCCCATCAGAAATCAGGAGATCTACATCTACGTAGATCCCCAGCAGCTGGATGCTGTAAATGATGCGAGAAGGAAGCTTTTTATGGTTCCTGAAGATCTGCAAAGCAATGATTCAGATAAATAACCTGAGAAACAGCGATGAGAATGCTGCGCAGCATTCTGTTTTCAAGAGGAGCTGACTTGTCATAGGGCAGGGGCTCTTCTTTTTTTGTATCAAACATGTAATTTAAGAGTGATTCCAGTTCATCACAGAAGAAATTGTAGGCTGTTTCGGAATCGCAGCTCTTTTTCTGCATTTCAAACATATCTGCAATATGTTCCATGGAAAGAACCTGTTTGGCGATCACCATGAAAAGAAGAGAAGCGATCTGTTCTTCTGAGTATCTTTTTTTGACCGGGCGGTCAATGTAGCCATGCTTGACGTAGTTGCTGATCATAGAAGAAGTGATCGTAATATCCTTTAAGGGAGCCACGGCCTGGTTGATATATTCGATTGTCTGTTCCAGATAGAGACCGATGGTCGGGATCTCATGATATCTTGGCATGTGAAACTGATCTATATTATGGTTCATGAAACTATCTCCTTTTACTTATGTATTTTACATCGGTTTTTGAAAAACCGCAAGATAAGTATCAAATATCTTGACAGGAAATAAAGGTGGGTATATGATTAACTCATAATAAGTTTTTCAAAAACCGATGAAGGGATATGTGATATATGAAATATAAGATTGTAGCAGATTCGTCTGCAGATAGAAAGAGTCTTGATACAGCAGAGTTTTGTGCAGTGCCCTTGCATATTATTGTCGGTGATAAGAGCTTTACAGATGACGAAAAGATTGATACAGATGAGATGCAGGCAGCTCTGGATCAATGCAGAAAGCCGACAACTTCTTCCTGTCCGAGTCCGGGAGACTGGGTAGATGCCTTTGGGGATGCCGAGGTTGTATTCTGTGTTGCAATGACCAGTGCCCTTTCCGGCAGCTATGCTTCTGCCTGCACAGCAAAGCATATATATGAAGAAGAACATCCGGACAGAAAGGTTTATGTCTTTGATTCCCTTACAACAGGACCGGAGATGGCTCTGGTGATCGATAAGCTTCAGGAGCTGATCGGAGAAGGAAAAGAGGCGGAGGAGATCATCCAGGAGCTGGAGAGCTATAAAAAGAGAACCCATCTGACCTTTATGATGGCTTCCATCAAGAACATGGCCAAAAACGGTCGTGTGAGCAGCCTTCTGGCAAAGGGAATCGGATTGACCAGTATCCGTCTGGCCTGTGAGGCAAGTGAGGAGGGCAAGCTTTCCCTTCGGGATAAGTGCCGGGGACAGAAGAAGGCACTTGAGAAGATGTTCAGCTTTATGAAGGAAAAGGGATACGAAGGAGGAAAGGTAATCATTTCCCACCACCTGAATCCGGAGGCTGCCCTGCAGATGAAGGAAAAGATTCAGGCACTTTTCCCGGCAGCGAAGGTCGAGATCCATAAGGCAGGCGCTCTTTGCAGTTATTATGCAGAAAAGGGAGCCATCCTGATCGGATATGAAAGCTGTAAGAAAGCATAAAAGAGATTTTTCTTGAGCGATAGAACAAAATGATGGCTATACAAAAAAGGCTGAGATGTTCTGCACAGGATTAAAAAACGTTGAAAAACCCCAGTGTATATCGTGCCGCGTAAGCGGTGCGATGAAACGAAGGCGCATCCTGCGATAGCAGGATTTGGAATGCGCCGTAAGTCAGCACACAAGAGGTGCATGGAACATGTGCCTCGAGCTTAGCATCTGGGGTTTTCTTTGGACTCCGGCGCCATTATAGATCGTGCTTTGCACGATGGCGCCTCGCGTGCA
>CAVHNP010000104.1:0-5791 GCA_963637505.1 Prevotella sp. CAG:279 | reverse complement strand
CGTCACGACGCGAGCCTTGTGAATCGTCATTAGAAGATCCTGCTCACGAACTCGACTCAACTTTTTTGGCAAGGTCTCTTTGGAAAAGTGTGATTTGGCATGAACTCCGACTGAATAAATCTATGGCGATTTGCGAGGCTCTCGTCCTTTTGTTGGCTTTGATTTCTACAAAAATCAAACCGCCGCCAGCCCAGTATTTTCTATGGCTGAAGACGGTTTGATCATCTCATTTTGTCCTATAACTTTATAAAGCCTTACTTATTGCTCATAACATACTCATGCACTTCACTCGCCAGCCCGGAATCGATCTCGCTCTCGATATAACTCTTCAGGAAGCCGCCCATGCTGTTGCTTCTGTAGCGGTTTCCGTGAATGATCTGACCCAGACGACGAACGGTCTTCTCGATCGTGTCATTGATCAGAATATAATCATACTGGCCTGCACAAAGGATCTCCTCCTGGGCGCTCTGGATATAATCCTGAATTGCGCCTTCCGGCTCTCCTGCATGACGATCTCTGATCCTGCCTTCTAACTCTTCCCAGGTCGGTGTCAGAAGGAAGATCAATGTTGCATCCGGACAAATCGCTCTGACCCGCATTGCCCCAACGACATCCTCGATCAGAATGACATTTCTGCCGGCATTTCTTGCTTCCTCTACTGCGCTTCTGGTGGTTCCATAACCGATTCTGTGATAGAAGCTGTATTCAAAGAGCTGGTTGGTACGAGCCAGTCTTTCAAACTCCTGATTGCTTACAAACCAGTGCTTATCTCCATCGGTTTCTCCCGGTTTCATGGCTCTGGTTGTCAAAGAAACACAACGAAAAGCATTCGGATGCTCCTTCATATATGCTTCGATGATGGTTCTTTTTCCTACTCCGCTCGCTCCGGAAATAACGATCAGCTGACCGCGTTCTGCAATTTTAGATAAATATTCCTGATTACCCATATGCACTACCCCTTTCCTGCTTTGTGGCTGTTTTTAAAAATAATACAGCACGCTTATAATAATTCCAAGACAAAAGCCCGCCAAAACCTGGGTCGGTGTATGACCGACAAATTCCTTTAACTTTTCTTCCGGGCTGTACTCTCCGCTCATGCTTTCTACCAGGCTCTTTAAGATCCTGTTTTGTTTTTCCGTTTCCCTTCGAACGCCCATGGCATCATGCATCACGACGACTGCAAAGAAAAAAGCCACACCGAAGACTGCCGACTGAAATCCTGCTTCCATTCCGGTTGAAACTGCAACGGCTGTCACCGTAGCGGAATGTGCACTCGGCATACCACCGTCCCCAAGCAATCTTGCCGGATCAAAATCCCTCGTTACGATCGCATTTGTGATCGTTTTTAAAACCTGGGCAGAAAACCAGGCGATCGCACCTGCATCCACAACCGGATTATGAATGATCTGTAAGATGTATTCAATCAGCATTTATCCCTCCATGGCAAGCTTCATGACTTTTTCGATCTTTTCCCTTGCCTCTGCTTTTTTCTCGAAAAGATGGCCCTCATAAACCTTCTCTTTTCCGATAAACATACAGGGATTCACTTCATAATCGTACTGGTCCGCAATCTCCGGATGTTCATATTCATTGATTCGTTCAAAGCAAAGCGCCCCGTATTCCGGATGCTCTTTGATCAGCTCTTCTATCACCTCATCTGCCTGTATACAATAAGGACAGGTATCGAGATGAAAATAAGTTATCTTTTTCATATTTGTCTCTCGCCTGTTATACCTTTCCCGGAATCCTTATTTTACGCAGATGCATTCGATCTCTACGCCTGCTCCCTTGGGAAGGGCTGCAATCTGAACTGCTGATCTTGCCGGATAGGGCTCTGCAAAATACTCTGCATAAACTTCGTTCATAGCAGCAAAATCCGCAATATCTGCCAGGAAAACAGTTGTCTTGATCACATTGGCAAAGGTCATGCCAGCTTCTTCGAGTACTGCCTGAATATTAGCAAAGACTCTTCTGGTCTGTGCCTGGATATCGCCTTCCACAAGGAGCCCTGTCTGGGGATCCAGGGGAATCTGACCGGACAGCATAACAAGGTTGCCTGCGCTGATTGCCTGGGAATAAGGACCGACTGCTGCCGGTGCTTTGTCTGTATGAATTGCTTCTTTGTTCATGATCTTACCTCTTTTATTTATTTGATTTGCTTTTCTTCTTTTCTTTTTTATTTTATGCCATCTGACCCATTTCTTCAAATAGTTTGAAAAAGAAAAGCAACTGCCTCCTCATACTCCGAGGGATTTTTTGCCTTTTTGATCTTTTTCAGGGCTTTTTTCTCTTCCGACATGCTCTGTCCAAGATAGAACCAAAGTTCCTTCATTCTCGGAACTGCCGCCCCCGGATGCAGGCTGG
This sequence comes from Prevotella sp. CAG:279, assembly GCA_963637505.1. Classification (GTDB taxonomy): domain Bacteria; phylum Bacillota; class Clostridia; order Lachnospirales; family Lachnospiraceae; genus RUG14243. Next base: position 3,427 of record CAVHNP010000104.1, on the reverse strand, counting down.
TTCTTAGATAGTCCTGATAAATCCTGTCGTGAAAGGCTTTTAGTTCTTCTTTTGTGGCCTTCTTACCTCCACGAAGCTGCCGGATCAGGGAAGGATCCGCCATAAGTCCCCTTCCGACCATAATTTTCTCTATTGCAGGGAAATTTTCCCGGAAGTTCTCATAATCCTCCACGGAATAAATATCCCCATTATAGCAAAGGGGATGGCAAGAATGCGCCATGGCATAGGCAAAAGTCTCATAGTCCGGCTTTCCCTTGTATTTCTGAGCACCGACCCTAGGATGCAGGATCAGCTCACAAAAGGGATAGCGATTGATCACCTGCAGCAGAGCCGGAAATTCTTCTGCCTGCTCGAGACCGATCCTGCTTTTGATCGAGATCCGGCAGGAAAGCTTTTCCCTTTCCAGGCCTTCAAAGCATTCCTCCAGAAAAGCATCCAGCTGATCGGCATCCTTTAAAAGGCCTGCACCCTTTCCCTTGGTCACCACCGTCGGGGAAGGGCAGCCTGCATTCAGATTGATTTCCTGATAGCCCAGCTCCTGCAGCATCTTTACCGCTTCCAGAAAATAATCGCTTCTATGCGTTAGGATCTGGGGCACAAAAGTTATTCCCTCATTATGCTCCGGCGCAATATCCTCCCTCTCCCTCCTTCTCAGTACCTTCTTCTGGCTTGGTACGATAAAGGGAGAAAAATATTTATCCACGGAAGGAAACAAGGCAGCAAGGGCTGACCTATAGACAAAGCCGGTCAGCCCTTCCATGGGAGCCTGGTAAAACTCCATTTACTGTTCTTCCTCCTGAGCCAAGGCCTTTTCAAGTGCGATAGAAAGCTGATCCGCACAGGAAGTTCCTCTTCCCCGGCAGTCATTTCCCTTCAGCTTTTCAATCGTCCATTTGGCATCTGCTCCTTCCAACAGTTTGCTGATTGCCTGAAGGTTTCCCGGACATCCTCCGGTAAAGCTGATATTGGATACCTTTCCATCCTCCAAGGTAAATTTGATCTTACTGCAACAGACCTGACTCGGTGTAAATGCATAATTACTCATTTTTTCTCTCCATATTTTATAAAGCACGAGGTGTTCGTAAACCCTTTTACATGTGTTACTTTTAGAGGCTTTTCGGCAGCTTCCTTATTTTTTTCCTGCAACCCACTTGAGCCCCCAATGAAAAGCTTGATCCATAGCTTGATGCCCCGGATAAAACTGAACCAGTTTTTCGACACTGAAGGTCTCATCGTTCACATTCTCAAGAAGAGCCAATGCACACATCTTATTTTTGGTATTATAACTATCCATCTTGACAATAAGATCCTCCGCTCCCGGATATTTGATTGTTACCGTAGCGTCTGCCTGCTGCCAATTTGCTACGCCCTCGTATATGAAGGTATACACAAGTATCCTCTTGATCTTAGAAACCATATTCCCGTCAATCCGCAGGTTCTCACCTGCAGCGGAAGCCCCGGTTCTGTCATCCCCATCAAGTGCTATATAGGGTTCATCTGCTAGCCTTCCGAATGCCTTTCCCAATGCCTGAACGGTTCCTTTTTTTCCATTTTTTAATTCGTAGAGGCAACCAAGATCCAGGTCAATTCCTGCATTTCCTCCGAAAAGCTTTGAGAAAAGCCCCTTAGGGCTTGAATTCCAGTTCAGATTCACAAGGATCTCTCCCAGTCCTTCCGAACTGCTTTTCTTCAGGCTAACCTTATGCCCTTTCGTTAAATTAATTGACATAATATATTTCTCTCCTAATATTCGATCGGTCCATTCTCATGAACATATTCCCAGCTTTCCTCTCCTACCTTCTTTACGGTAAGGTCACAGGCTACACTCTGGGTCGGATCCGGATGTCCCTCCCAAAGCTGATACATCTGGGGAAGAAATACCGGCCAGCGGCTTGCTTCATACTCTGCGTGATCTGTAGCAGAAGGTGCGACCGGCATATTGTCCGGATCTTCTGCCAGCATTTCCTTTACGAAATGAGGCGGCTCCTGGGCTGTTGTGCTGGCAACGGAAGCGGTAATATGACGGCATCCTCCCTCACAGCTGTCCCACATATGAACGGTCATATCTACGAATTCATCCAGATCATTGAAGGTTCCTTCTACGATCACATGCTCTAAAGCAGTTGTAAAAGGAAAATACTCCAGGCCCAATCTGTTGATCTGAATTCCGTTTCCGCCGAATACCGGATTATTCTCTCCGACAGATTCTGAGATCATGTGAGCGGAATGAATAAAGCCGTATTTCCATGGTTCCCTTACCCAGTTAAATCTCTTATGAGAGCCCGGTGCCCAAAGATAATAACATTTCTCCATATTGGCCCAGAACCAGTCCATCATTTCTACCGTAACACCCGGCAAAAAATGCTGAGTCTGCTGCTGAATCACCCATTTCTTTTCGATTGCCTTCTGATTCAGAACCAACTCCGGGATTTCCGGATTCGGTCTGGCCAGCTTCTCATAAGGAAGTGTTTTTATTTTGGTGTTTTTCTTAAAGGGAATATAAGTCTGTCCTGCATTTGCTGTATACTGAAAATCGCTCATTTTCTACCTTCTTTCTGAATTTCAGACTTTAAATTTCAAGCTAATCGTATCTTTTATTTTATGTCAGACCGAGGACAAAGGCAAGCTGGCTTCGGGTTATAAGATAAAATGTATTGATAATTCCCAAAAAAGCCGAGAATGATTCTGCCGAATCTAAAACACGCTCTCGCTCGGGGAAAAACCCAGCAGATGCTAAGCTCGAGGCGCATGTTCCCATGCACCTCTTGCTAAGCACTGGGGTTTTTCAACGGTTTTAGATCCTAGGCAGAACATCTCCGGCTTTTGCAGCATAACATCTCCGATATTTTTCTGACAGATGACGCATATTTTAGTAAAATAAAAACCATAAGAAGCCAGCAAAACGGCTTTCCTATGGTTCTTATCTTATAAAAGGAGGCTCCCATGCGATTCGGTGAAAAAGTTAAACTACTCCGTCAGACTTTCGGCCTCTCCCAGTCTATGCTGGCAAGGCAGCTCGGTGTCAGCAAGCGTACCGTTCAAAGCTACGAAGCCGGCAAGAGCTACCCCAAGCAAAGACAGATTTATCAACAATTGGCAGAGATCTTCGCTACAGATATCAACTATCTCCTGATGGAAAATGAGGATATCTCTGAAGATAAGGCTACCGGCCCAGATCCCGAAGAAGAGAAGCTTCTCTCTCCGGAAGAAGAAGCCGATTTCCTTTTCTCCTCCATCAGCAGGCTCTTTTCTGATCCTTCCCTAGCTGATTCCAAAAAGGATGAGCTGATGCAGAAGATTCAGATGGCCTACTGGGATGCGAAAAAAAGTAGCCTGCTGTGATTTTTTGCAAGCCAATAATATGCATATGGACGAGAGTGATTCTGCCGGATCTAAAACACGCTCTCGCTCGGGGAAAAACCCAGCA
>CAVHNP010000103.1:0-5827 GCA_963637505.1 Prevotella sp. CAG:279 | reverse complement strand
TCTCTGGGCTGTCCAGTCTGTATTCAGATTAAGCGTTATCTGTTCACAGAACTCTGCCGGATAACCACGCTGCAGCATGATCTCGTAGAGTTCCATGCTCTTTGCTGTTCTTGGTTTCATATTTGCCTCTCTATGCCAAATCAGGCCTCATCCAGTGCCTGCTTCAGCTTCTCTATATATTCACCCCTGACCTCTTCCGGTCCTTCGATTTTGATCTTGCCGCCTGATCCAAAGATCCATCTGTAAAATGTTGGACCGATGCAGACTTTGGCCTTCACACGGAACTTATCTTTGCCAACGCTCCTGGTGCTGATACCCATGCCAAATTTATCCACAATAGATTTCATCACCACATTCTCACACAGAAGGCTTACTTCCGTAGCCTCATCCGTGGTAAACATACGAAAGGCTTCTGTAGTATAGCGGTTAATATCATAGATCTCAGGTTTTGGCTCCACAGGCTGATCCGCCAGAATATCCGGTATACTCAAAATGCGGTCTACTCGAAAGGTACGGACGCTTTCCCTCTCATCACAGTAGCCGGTCAGATAGTAATAATCCCCGTCCCAGATAAGATCAAAGGGACTCACCGTGTAGGGTTTGCCATCATTTTTCAAAACCTGTCTCTTCTTTCCATCCAGTTCAAAATAGAGGAAGGAAATCTTCACCCCTGCATTGATGGCTTCATTGATGGTATCCACGATGTAATAACCCTTTTCATTATCCGATTTTACCCGTCCGGAAATATGTACCGTCCGCTTCAGCTTCTCCGCATTGGTATTGCTGGTAAGGGACATGAGCTTCTCAATGAGAAGGCGGCTCTTCTTCTCCGTAATAAACTTGGAGGATTGTACCGCGTCAATCAGGAGCTTTAGCTCCGGAATTGAGAAGGTTCTGTCTGCAAGGTAATATTCCCAGGCTCTGCGCCTCTGACCTACAATATCCAGACCCGCAGCTCTAAGAAGTGCAATATCTGAAGGCACCGTGGTGCGGTGCATACTGATGTTATGCAGTTCCTTCATCTTGTCCATAATCTGCTTGCTGCTTAAAGGATGCTCCTCATCCGTCTGGGTAAGAAGCAACTGATAAAGATAGAGAATACGAAGACGGATATCATCCTTGGTGGTATTCAGCTCCACGATAGTCTTCTTCTCATTCACCGACTGTATGTCCGGATTCTTCGCCTCTTCCTCTGCCTGCTTTCTTGCCTGATCTGCCTTAATTACCTCGGCAATGGTCTCCGCAGCCAGTCTGGTGCCTGCTTCATTTGGATGGCAGCCATCCTCTGCATAAAGATCCTGAATCTCAGAAATCTCATAAAATTTCTCGCCAACATCCGCAATCAAAGCTCCCGTCTGATCTGCCGCTTCATGGTAAGAAGCATACATCTGCCGGAACATTTCATCATAATCCATGCCAAAAGACGCCAGCTGCTCGCTGCCTTTCTGATAAGCCCAGGTGGCATAGAGAATGGGCGTGGCACCGTTTTCACGAATCTGGTCACAGAGGGCGGAAACATTTTTCAGAAATTTCTCCTTGGATGTGATAGGACCGTTGCTCATTTCCTGTAAAATAACATAATCCCATTTCTCGTTCTGTAGGGCAGCCTGGGTAAGCCCGCCCATCTTGGTGGAAGGATTAAGCTGCTCTGCCAAGCGAGCACCACCACGAGTGTGGTGAACTACCTCTGCATCGGTCAGTTCTGCCAAAATAGAAGGCAGGTCATTTACAAAGATAAAGCTATTGCCCAGCATTAATATGCGTAATTTGGTCATGGGATTCTCACCTCTTCCTGATTATTTTCGGATAAATGCAGCATCCTTCTATCGCTTGCTTTACTTTATCCCACCAGATAAATATTCTCCCTGTCAAAGCAGATCTGCTCTGTATGATTGTAAATATCAATCATGTCCTGCATCTTCTCTGTCAGCACACCTGTCTGTGGATTTCCAAGTGCCGCAAAATCATGCACGGCTTTTGATTTCTGATAAGAAGCTTTTTTCTCTAATTTCTTGCCATTATCCTGAAGAAATTCATCAACAGGTCCTTTCTTTACAACAGGAATTGCACCGATCAGATCGCCCATCTTCTTTCCGGCTGTTCCTATTCCTCCAAGAAGATTAGCGTCTATGGCATCGCTTCCCAGTTTTTCCAGATATCTGGAGGACTCATCGAAGACGAGCCTGTATTCTGCAGCATACTTTTCTATTTCAGCCTTAATTCCGGTAATATATTCTTCCTTAAAATTGCCGCTAAGCATAATTTCCAGCAAGGAAGCCATTGAATAGGTGTACAAAGACAGTCGGTAATATTCGATTTTCTTTTTCAATTCTGCCGAAATGCTTTTCATTTTGTTCTGATCTACCAGAAGAATCTTCTTTGCCAATACTGCCTTCGTATTTTTCTGATAACTGTTCATATGCTTCAGCGCAGTTCTCTTGATATCAATCATCAGCTTATGATTGCTGGCCACAAAATGCTCATTATCCCAGTTCGACTTATAATTTCGAATAAGATTTGTCAGCATCTGAACATCCGCTTCTATCTCAGATTCCTTCTCAATCTCCAGAAAGGAAAGTATCTGCTTTTGCATTTCCTCAATATTTCCCAGCTTTTTCTCGATAGAATATAGTGCAACCGCCATCATCATGGTTGCCGGATCTACCGGTATAGTTGTTGTAGATGATGCTGATAAGGGACCTGCTGACTGCAGTTTGGCAAATTTTGACTTTCCTTCCGCAGTCTTAAAAGCACCCCAGAAATTACCATCCTTTGCCAGCTTCAATGTATCTCCCACAGATTCATTAGCCAACATATATAATCCTTTGGCATTAACCGTAGTAGTTTCTGTTACCGTTCGAAGTGCCGGTGATAAAGAAGCTGCACTTCCACCCAGAGAAGCCAATGATGCAATCGGTACACTTCTGACCTGTTTATCAGATGTGACAGAACGTATATCTGTCAGCATATTTTCAGTTGCTTCGAGCATATTATTATCATCCTGCCTGTCTGCTACTGCACCAGCTTCCAGTTTTATAATCTCTGCCATACCCTTCTTCCTCTCTCCCTCAGGCAAGCATGGAAATACATTCTCTGATCTTGTCGTAAAACAAAATCTTTTATATTCCTGCTATCATTACAAAACACTGACTGATTACAGATCCCACTCTTCCCTTAAACGATCAATGGTCTCATAAGGAAATGTCTCCGCACAGCCTTCATCTTCTCCCAAAAAATCTATGATTTCCCGGGCCAGGGCAATCCCACGCTTACTATGCAGTAGGCCGGAATTCTCCATGCAAACTGCATTTTTTGCATCCCTTGCTACCCAGACCTGATCATATATTTCGAGTTTCTCAATGATCTTATCCGTCAAAACATCGAAGTCTAGCTCGTTACCCTCATCTGGACTTCCCAGTATGCCATATAGCATATGCAGCTCCCGCATGATAATGGATCCATTCAAATCCATTGGCACATAAATACGGATATTGTCATCCGGAAGCACTCCTCCTTCTGCCTTCGTCTTTCCTGTTTTCGCCATTTCATAATCATCTATTGTGTCATAGGGCTCTGCTATTGTGCCCATGATAGGATCATTTACATAGAGTACCTTCTCTGGGATAGGTGTTATATCTAAATCGTGATGCATGATAATCTCCAATCTTAAAATCTATTTCCACACTTCGGACAGTATTCAAAATCCTCTGAAGTCTCATATCCACAGTGAGAGCAGTGTTTCCGATTGTAGCTATAACCGCTCTGATTTACGCGTGATAAATGTTCTGGCTGGATTTCAACCTGTTCACCCTTGGCAATTGCCTTGCCTATCTCTGGATTCAGTTCATATACCGTGCCACAGCAGCTTGTCTGCACATAGTAATGCTTGTTCCATTTAAAACACGGAATGAAGAAAAGAGACAGGACGGTATATATCATAAATACGTTGTATCTGCCGTAACGGCCACAGATGTTGCAGATGATGGTCAGAGTGAAATTCAGATCTTTTCTGCCGTCTGTAATTCCCATCATGAAAAACATTGCTACTTCACCTCCTGTCTTTTTAGCCAATATTTTTGTTAATCAGCTCTCCTAATAATTCCAGATCTCATATCCCTGTCTTCTGGCCGAGTCGTAAACCGGCATCATATTTTTCTCCAGGATATGATAAAAAGTCTCTCTTGAATTGCCTTTTCGATACAATTCCTGTCCGGCCCATATGGAATGCAGATTATCCCGATAACAAGCTTCAAAGCGTTTATGAAGCTCCGGTCTCTCATGAATCAGTTCATACATCACATATTGATTACCAGCGAATGCCTCGAAAAAGGGATCCCACTTTGGCAGGCGATTGCTCTTGGATGAATTCAAAGAAGAATCCATTGGCATGAGGTTCCACAGTTCATCATTCATAACAAAGGACCATGGAATAAAATGATCCACGTCATATTGTTTCTCCTGCACTGCCTTTCCGGTAAATACATCTCGTATCTCCCGAGCTTCCATGATTCCCTGCCAAAGCTTTCGCACATTGCCAAGCTTTCGCATTTTCTCATCCATAGGCGCAAGCTTATAGATCAGTCCCGGTACTTCCGGATTGTTGTTCTGCAGCCATTTCACCTTCTCGTATTGGATCCAACCCAAAATATTTACCGTATTATCCTGAATCATAGCTACCCAATCCGGATGAAAATGTACTTCCTTTTTCAGCTTACTGCTATCACCCAAAGTATATGGAAGAGGTGTTACCAATTCATTTATCCTTCGAATGTATTCCGTAATCCGCCTTACACTATTCCATTCAGCTACTTCCTCGCTCCTGGCAAAAAATCCCGCAAGTGCCCGGTAGGGCACCATATTGGTCAGTTGTTCCTTGGCTCTTTTCAGCTCACTTTGATGCTCATGAATGGCATTTTTTATCTCTACCTTGGAAGCATTGGCCGGAAGATCACTGATCTGCGTAAGCTGCAGGATTGCCCGTTCAAGACCATCTCGCACCAAGCCATCCGCCTGTATACCGCTTAGGTGAATATGAAATTCCCGAACAGAATACCAGGCATTGGCAATCATTTCATCGATAATTTCATCGAAAGTTGTCTCTGTCTTTCCCTCCGAAATAATATGTACCACCGCTTCCAGCCAATAGAATTTATAGCAATAGGACGGATCCTTCATCATCTGAGAAAAAGCTTCAATATCCAATTTGTTGTAATATTTTGCCTCAATATTTAAGATATGTCCACCTTGCGAAGCAATATATTGATCCACCGCTCGTCACCTCTTCCCTCTCTGACATCTCCAGTAAGCCAGGTCTTTTCTATGGCAAGTCCAGGAATATTTTTCATAAAATCTACAAACAACTCTTCCGTAAAATCTGTAAAATAGCGGTCATTTCGCAGGCCTTCATAGTCACCATATTTGAAGGACGTGTAGATAATTCCCTGTTCCCTCAATGCATTCCTCATCTTCACAAGAACATCTGAAAGTTCCCTTTTCTTCAAATGCAAAATAGATGCACAGGCCCAGATGCCATCATATTTTTCTATCTCGTCCAAATCCTGAAATAACATCTGATTCACCGGAATGCCCGTATATTCGGAAGCAATCTTACATAAAGCTTCTGAACCATCCACAGCAGTGACCTCGCATCCCTGCTCCAGGAAATATTTGGTGTCACGCCCTGCCCCACAACCAAAGTCAAGAATATGGGCATGAGAAGGCAGACAATCCAGAAACGCCTGCTGGGTCTCTGTAAAATTCACATGAAGAGTTGAATCCGAAAAGGAAATGGCGTTTTTATTATAATAATTTAGGGTTTGATCAACTG
>CAVHNP010000102.1:0-5850 GCA_963637505.1 Prevotella sp. CAG:279 | reverse complement strand
CAATGGAGTGGAGGGAGAATATCTTCACCAGATGTATCTGGATAACTTTGAAGCGATGGCCAGCGGAAGAGAAGCACATGCTTATCCGAAAAAACCGGGTCATCCGGAATTCTACATTGATGACAATACCGTTGTAGGAACGCTGGATTATGGCAGAAGCCATCCTTTCCGTATTGCTAATGCGACAATGACCTATAAATATTATCCTTTGGATGAGCAGGAAGCCCTTCGTCAGATGACAGAGCCGACCTATATGCTCAAGCTTCTGCCCGGTTATGACGAGAGCAAGGGACCGCGAATTGCAGAGCTGATCGTTGCACAGACGGATCCGAAGGATGTGGAGATCATTGAGGCCTGGACAGGAGATGCCAGACTGCAGCTCTTTGATCATGTGAAATGCCCCATGAATGATCTTCCGGTCAGAGAAATCGTTTCCTGCAGTCATATTAAATGCAATCTGACCCTCGGTTTCCCGAAGGTGGTATATGATTATCTTCAGAAATAATCTTCTATCGGACAGGGAGATATGGCGAGAAGAGAAAATCTTCTATTAGACAAGGGGACATTCGTGTTCTATAATGGTGATAAGGATTGTTAAAAAACTATCACAAGAAAAAAACGGAGGTAGAGAAAAATGAAAATTGCAATTGGATGTGATCCGAATGCGCAGGAGGCAAAGGAAGAGCTGATCGAGTTCATCAACAAAAAAGGTTACGGAGAAGTTACCGATTTTGGCAGTGAGGATCCGATCTATGCCAATGTAGCGATTGCGGTAGGAGAGGCAGTTGCAGCAGGAGAATATGACAGGGGAATCCTGATCTGCGGAACCGGCCTTGGCGTATCCATCGCTGTTAACAAGGTAAAAGGTGCTTATGGTGCATTGCTTGAGAATGTTTATTCTGCAAAGCGTGCCCGCCTTTCTAATGATGCGAATGTTGCCTGCCTGGGTGCTTTCACAACCGGCAATAAGCTGAGAGAAGAGCTTGTTGATGCCTTCCTTACAAATGAATTTGTACCGGGCTGCTCTTCACAGCCGAAGGTAGATGCTTTCCGTAAATACGAAGCAGAGCACTAAGAATAAAGGGTGCATTTGAAGCTGCTGTATTGAAAAAAGGACGAGAATGATCTGCCGTTTCCAAAAGTTAGAGCTAAAGTTAACCTTTGGAAGGTCAGATCAGGATCTCGTCCTTTTTGTCTGAAAGGCTTATCAAAAAAGCGGAGGAATCTAATTATCCTGGCTTTTGAAGATGGCAAAAACCTTTTGTAAAGTGACATCGTCGACCTGTTCATAGGTGGCGTAGTCTTCCTCCGGATGCTCTACGATCTCGAAGATGATGAAGTCTTCGTCATCGGAGTCCACATTCGGATAAAGGACACAGTAAAAGCGGTCTTTGTATTCGATGGTATCGAGATATTCAAAATCGACCTCGTTTCCGTCTTCATCGGTCAGTGTGATCAGCTCCACTTCCTGGATCTGGGGAGCTTCCCCTTTATTTTTCTTTTTTTTCTTAGATCTGCTCATGTTTTATCTCCCTTATTTTTCTTTCAATATAAGAAGAATTCTTATCTTAAGTCGATCTGGCGGATCGGAAGGACCCACCGATTTTCGACTTAAAAGTAAAATCCATAAGGAGATTATACCTGTATCACTAAAAAAAAGACAGAACTTTTAAAGTATGATAGTATGTATCATATCGCGTTAGCGATGTGATGAAACAAAGGCGCATCCTGCGATAGCAGAAGCAGTCGGTGGATGCCGCGATAACTTGTGAAGATAAGTATGAACTGCTTCACAAAGTTTAGGAGGAGAATTTTATGAATACAAACTGGGTGAGAAGTGACCTGAAGGCAAGAGGCAAGGCTGCTTTTAAGAGTAACTATTGGCTTTGCGTTGTAGCCGCGATCATTGCTCTGATTTTAGAGGGCGGTTCCAGCCGTTCTGTATCGGGTGTCGGAAATACAGATGCGATTGATTCTGTTTATTTTGATGCGACAGGAAATCTGAATCTGGATATCAGCTCTACGATCCTGCTTGGAGTATTAATGGCTGTGCTTGGGGCAAGTATCATTGCCTTAATTCTGGATATTTTTGTTTTGCAGCCCATTAATGCCGGAGTCAAGCGCTTCTTTTTGGTAAATACCGGAGAGAAGGCAAAGCTGGGAGAGGTTCTTTACGCATTTAAGAACGGCAACTATTGGAATGTAGTAAAAACCAAATTTTTAGCAAACCTCTATATTATTCTCTGGACCTGCCTTTTTATTGTTCCGGGTATCATCAAGGTTTATTCTTACCGTATGGTTCCCTATATTTTGGCAGAGAATCCGCAGATGTCCACAAAGGAAATTATTGATCGTTCCAGACAGATGATGGATGGGAATAAATGGAAGGCCTTTGTATTGGATGTTTCCTTTATCGGCTGGTATTTCCTGAGTGCGATCACGCTCGGTCTTGTCGGTATTTTCTTTGCCTCTCCTTATATCATGGCAACAAATGCAGAGCTTTATCTGACACTTTCCGGACGCAAGGGATACCGTGATTACAGAAACGGAGCAGGCGGTTTTGGCAATGGTTCTGACTTCCGCAAGAATTCCTTTACAGGCTATGCTGCGAATGAGGAAAAAGAAGAGAAAAAGGATGCCGGAATCGATGACATATCGGAGGATGCCTTTTCTCAGAATGATAGAGGAAACACAGGAACAAGATTAAACGGAAAAGAACTTTAAAGTTTAAAAGATAAGAAAGATGACAAGGGATAACTGAATTTGTTAGTTGACAAAGATATATTTCCATGTTAAATTCTATAGAAAATAAGATATGTTTTAAACCGATGATCGAGAGAAGTAAGCTTCGTGAAGTACATACAGAGAGCTGTAGATGGTGCGATTACAGCAGTACGGATGATGCCGAATGGACTCGAGAGGGCAGTCTGAACACTTATCGTAAGTAGGCACTGACGGAATCCAGCCGTTATGATGGAGCGCACATGTTGGTGTGCGGCAAAGAGGTCGATTATTCTATATCGGCAATATGGGTGGCACCGCAGAAGTAAGAGCTTTTGTCCCAGGATATGCAAAAAATGCAGATCCGAGACAGAAGCTCTTTTTTTATCGTATAGGAAACTTCCTTTCCTATACGATAAAAATGCTCCGCAGGGATCGCACTGCATCGGAAAGGAATTATGTCGCTGAAGCGACCCGCTGCAGGCGGAGAATCCTGCAAGCAGGATTCTTTCTATTCGTATAGTTTAGTTGGAGGATTAGAAATGAAATTAGAAAATTATGAAGTACATTTACCCAGTTATTCGATCGGAAACAGCATTTATGATAAGATCGGTCCGGTTTGTGAATCCTATGGCAGGACGGTTTTGGTGATCGGCGGAAAAAGAGCCCTTGAGGCAGCCATGGATAAAATCTGTGCTGCAGTAGAAAAGACTAAGCTGGAGATCATCGGCGTAGAGCTTTATGGTAAAGACTGTACTTTCGAAGGCGTGGAGCGTTTGCGGCAGCTGCCCATTTATCAGGAAGCAGATATGGTTTTCGGTGTTGGCGGCGGAAAGGCTCTGGATACGGTCAAGTGCCTTTGCATCACAGATGACAAACCGGTCTTCACCTTCCCGACCATCGCATCTAACTGCGCTGCCTGCACGGCTGTTTCAATCATGTATCAGGAGGATGGCAGCTTCTTAAGGCCGAACTTCTTTGTTCGTCCGGCTATGCATGCTTTTATTGATACAGAGATCATCGCCAAGGCACCGGCCTGCTATATGTGGGCAGGAATCGGTGATACTTATGCCAAATTCTATGAGGCATCGATTTCTTCCCGGGATGAGAGACTGGAGCACTTTACGGCAGTCGGCCTTGCGATTTCCCATATGTGCCGGGATCCTCTGCTTGCCTATGGCGAGAAGGGATTTTCAGATCATCAGAAGGGAATCTCCTCTTATGAAGTAGAGCAGCTGGTTCTGGCGATCGTTGTTACAACCGGTATCGCATCCATTTTCCTGACAAAAGATTTTACTCCGGATTATAACAGCGGTCTGGCACATGCTATTTTCTATGCCCTGACCTCTTATCCGATCATTGAGGAAAAGCATCTGCACGGCGAGGTGGTCGGTTTCGGTGTTCTCTTTGCCCTGCTTGTCGATGGGCAGATGGAAGAATTTGAAAAGATCTATCAGCTCAATAAAGCAATCAAGCTGCCGGTTTCTTTGGAAGAAATCGAAATTACGGAAGAGCAGTGGGAAGAGACCTGTAAGAGAATTCCGGATATGTCGGATGTAGCACATTATCCTTATAGAATTACCGAGCAGATGCTGGCAGATGCGATGCAGAAGCTGAGAGAAAGGGTGGATCGTGATCATGAATAAAAAATCAAAAAGTACGTCCCTCATCCTGGGGGTTGCCTTCATATGGTTTACAACACATTTCGGAGGAGGCTTTGCATCCGGTGCACAGATCTATGCCTACTATGTAAAATACGGAATCTACTGCCTCCTTATGCCGGCAGCTGCCATGCTTTATAATGCGGTCTTTTTTGCTTATTGTCTGCGTTTCGCCCGTAAACATGAGGTCTATGATTATCGTTCCTATAATAATGCCTTCTATGGCAGGTTTGCACCGATTTTTTCCAATCTTTTCGAGCTACTTTATCTTTGCGTTATGTGTGTCGCACCAGCCGTTGCCTTCGCAACCGGCGGCGCAACCTTAAGTAGCCTGACTGGTATTCCTTATCTTCTGTGTACTTTGATCATTGGTGTATTTATCTTCATTGTAGCGATCTTTGGTACAGACCTTGTAAGAAAGGTAGCATCAGTTCTGTCCATCTGCATTATTGCGGGACTTCTGATCGTTTATATTCCGAATATGATCGCCGGCTCCTCTGCCATTGCACAGAACCTGCATAGCATGGCAGCAGAACCGGCTCCCTTTGGAAAGGCCGCCTATGCTGCTTTCCTTTATGGAACCTTCCAGCTTTCCAATGTGGCAGTCTTTGTCCAGCATGCAAAATCCTTTGAAAAACCGAATGATGCCATCAAGAGTATGGGAATCGGCTGGATCATCAATGCCCTGCTGATGATCATGGTTGTACTGGGCCTTCTCTCAGTCAGCTCCGATCCGGATATGGTAAATCAGAGTGTACCGACCCTCTTCATGGTACAAAAGGGAGTCGGAAAAAGTCTGCTGACGCCTCTGATTTCCATTTTGATCATTCTCGGAGCGGTATCCACTGCCGTTAACATGGTAGCAGCGATGGTAGAACGTATCAGCAAGGGAATGGAAAAGATTCGCCCACAGGAGAAAAAGGAAGGAAAGATTACTTCCCGCCAGATTCTGGTGGCATTGATCTGCTGTATCGTTGATTTCGGAATTGCTCAGTTTGGTCTGCTGACCCTGATCCAAAAAGCTTACAGCGCTCTGGCTTACCTGGCAATTCCGGTTATTCTGATCCCTTATATTGTGCATATGATCGTAACGCGCTTTGATACGAAGGAGATGAAATAAGGAAAGTGCTAGAAATTCCTCTCCAAAATCAGTATACTGTTATGGAGTATATTTTGTTTAGAGGAATAAAAAATGACGAATAATCAACATTTTAATATAAATCGATTTCAAAGAAGCGGCGGTAAGAGAAAGCAGGGAACCTTGAAAGGGAAAAGAGCAAGGGAACGAAAGACGAATCACCCTCTTTACATTTTGCTGAATCGCTATGGCAGAATCATCATCGTCGGTATTTTGCTGGTAATTGTCCTGGCTTTTTTGATCTCTGCCGTAAGCAGCAGTCACAAAAAAACAGTTCTGCTGACCCTGATCCAAAAAGCTTACAGCGCTCTGGCTTACCTGGCAATTCCG
>CAVHNP010000101.1:0-6016 GCA_963637505.1 Prevotella sp. CAG:279 | reverse complement strand
TCGCTTTAGCGACACAATTCCATTCCGCCGCAGTGCGATCCCTGCGGAGCATTTTAATCGTATAGGAAACAAAGTTTCCTATACGATTAAAAAAGGATCCCGCTTTGCGGGATCCTTATCACTCTTCTCAAGCCTTTCCGTTTGAGCCAAGTACTTCTGTGATCTTGTGAGCAACGATTGCCTTTACGTTGGCACGGCCATCACCAAGATACTGTCTCGGATCAAAGTGATCCGGATGCTCAATAAAATGCTGGCGAATGCCTGCTGTCATACCGAGACGAAGATCTGAATCGATATTGATCTTGCATACAGCACCCTTTGCTGCTTCTCTCAGCTGCTCTTCCGGAATACCAATGGCATCCTTCAGTGCACCACCGTTTGCATTGATGATCTTAACGTATTCCTGCGGAACAGAAGATGATCCGTGAAGAACGATCGGGAAACCCGGAAGTCTTCTGGAAACCTCTTCCAGGATATCAAGACGAAGCTTCGGATTCTGACCCGGTTTGAACTTATAAGCACCATGGCTTGTTCCGATTGCGATTGCAAGAGAATCAACCCCCGTTCTCTTAACAAACTCTTCTACCTGATCCGGATCGGTATACATTGCATGCTCTGCCTCTACAGATACATCATCTTCTACACCTGCAAGTGTTCCAAGCTCTGCCTCTACGACTGCACCACGCTCATGTGCATACTCAGCAACCTTTTTGGATTCTGCAATATTCTCTTCAAAGGAGTGTCCGGAGTAATCAATCATAACAGATGTGAATCCGCCGTCTACACAATCCTTACAGGTTGCAAAATCTGCGCCGTGATCAAGATGCATAACAATCGGAATATCCGTTGTTTCTACTGCAGCCTCAACCAGATGTCTCAGATATTCCGGCTTTGCATACTTTCTTGCACCTGCGGAAGCCTGCAGGATAACCGGAGAACGAAGCTCATTTGCTGCCTCTGCGATTGCCTGTACAATCTCCATATTGTTTACGTTGAATGCACCGATCGCATATCCTCCGTCATATGCTTTTTTGAACATTTCTGTTGATGTTACTAAGGGCATAGTGATACCACCTTTCATTAATTAATTTTTTAACAATCTCCGTATAAACCTATTATAAACCTTACTTCACAAAAAACAATCTAAAATATTCCCCTTTTTAGGAAATATCAACAAAAGCACAGCTTCCCTTGTCCGTGCTATATAAAAGACTGCCCGCTACTTAACGTTTCTTCCCTACTCTGCCAGGAAGGGCTTCATTACTTCTGCGAACTGATCAATCTCTTCCTGATCATCAGAATGCAAAGAAGCTGTCATATGCTCACTCAAAACCAGGGATAAAACGCCGAGGATGGATTTGCCGTTTACGATATAACGTCCGGACAGCAGATCGATGTCCCCCTTAAATTTCTCGGCAAGTGCAACAAATTCTTTTGCTCTCTCTACATTCTCAAGACAGATATTAATTTCTGTTTCCATATAAGCTCTCCTTTCCATATGGATTTACTACTTTTCAGTTTATCACAAATGTTTCTTTAAAACATCAAAATTATCTTATAATTCTGTCAGATGATTATTCGGCTTATCTGATAATGTTGATAGCTACTCCCAGCTACTCCTGACTACAACGGCCGAGAATGATTCTGCTGGATCTAAAACACGCTCCCGCTCGGGGAAAAACCCAGCAGATGCTAAGCTCGAGGCACATGTTCCATGCGCCTCTTGCTAAGCACTGGGGTTTTTCAACGGTTTTTGATCCTAGGCAGAACATCTCGGCCTTCATAGCATGAATTTAAGTAGGCTTTTATTACAAAATGATAAGACCGTCTCCACCCCTTTGGTAGTAAGGGATGAAGACGGTTTTTATCTACACATTTATCTTCTTATTCTGCTTTTTAAAGAATATCCATCGCAGCACAGAAACCTTCATAAGTCGCCTGTTTTACAGTACGAGCCATCTTGCTGTCTCCTGTTACAACAAATCTGTCACAGCATCCGGAAAGGGCATCTACAATATCCGCATTTGCTCTTGAACCACAGCAGTACATAACGATATCTGCCTCGTCAAACTGCTCTTTTCCATCCTGATCCAGGTAAGCAACTCCGTTTTCCTTGATTTCCTTTGTCTGTACGCCACAGTAAATTCCCATTCCTGCCTTTTTCATTCTCGGAATCAAAGCAGTTCTCTGGGACGGGAAGGAATCGATCATAATGTCGTTTCTCATCTCGAGAATATCTACCTGGCAGCCCCATTCGCTTGCAAAGAAATATCCGGATTCGCAGCCGATTGCACCGCCGCCGATGATGATCAGTTTCTTTCCTTTTACCTTCTCCGGCATCAGATATGCCTCTGTTGCATGGCAGGCATGCTCGATTCCCGGGATTCCCGGAACGAAGGGATGTCCGCCTACCGCACAGATTACGTGATCCGGTGACAGGGACTCAACCAGTTCCTTTGTAGCCTCTGTATTCAGCATCACCTTGATGTCTCTGTGGCTTACTCTGGCAATCATTGCATCCTTAAAGGCCTTTAACGCTTCCTTATCTGTATCGATCTCTGTAAACCAGAGCTGTCCGCCCAGGACATCGGATTTCTCGATCAGGGTAACCTTGTGTCCGCGGTCTGCTGCTGTTACAGCGGCATACATACCGGAAACACCACCACCAACAACAACTACATTTCTGCTGCCTGTCGGCTGGGGTGCTGTTCTCCAGCGAAGCTCTCTCTGTCCCCAGGGATTAACCGCACAATGCCAGAGGGAAGGAATCGGTCTCTTGTCCGGATCGGATGCCAGCGGGTTGAAGCAGGAACATCTAAGACATGGTGCGATCTCATCCTCGATGCCGTCTCTTGTTTTATTTACAAAGGCCGGATCTGCAAACTGCTCACGTCCCATTGCAACGAAATCACACTTTCCTGCTGCAAGGGCTTCCTCTACCTGGGAAGGATGATTGAAGCCGCCGACTGCTACAACCGGTACATGTACATTCTTCTTGATTGCCTCGGCAAGATCAAGGTTGCAGCCATGCGGGTCAAACATAGAAGAGAAGGCCTTTGTATTTACATGATCCTGATAGGAACCGGAAGTTACATGAATCAGATCTACATGATCCTGAATCAGTTTTGCAAACTCAATTCCTTCCTCTAAGGTCATGCCGCCTTCCATACGCTCAGAACCTGACATTCTGTATTCCAGAAGAAGATCATCTCCGCAGACCTCACGGATCTTGTCACAGACCATGATCGGAAAACGTGCACGGTTCTCCATGCTTCCGCCATACTCATCTGTTCTGTGGTTAAACTTCGGAGAGATAAACTGGTTTAAGAGCCAGCCATGTCCGCCGTGCAGATTGATGACCTGGAAGCCGAGTGCCTTCATATTCCAGGCTGCCTCAGCCCAGTTCTCAGCAACCTTTTCCATCATCTCGACGGTCATTTCTTCTACCTGAACGCCATCTTCTCTGACAAAAGCAGAAGGACCGATTGGATTCTTATGTCCCTTGATCGTATCCGGGTGGTTCATCGCGCCAACATGGTTCAGCTGGATTGCAGCTACCGCGCCGTGTGCCTTGATTCCCTCTGTCAGGGTCATGATAGCTTCCATATGATAAGTTGTCATCGGATTTGCCCAGGTATTTAAGCCATGCTCATGTCTCCAAGCATATTCATCATCAATAAAGCTTTCTGTAACCGTAACCTGTCCAAAGCCGCCTCTTGCCTTGGTCTCATATACATCAATACCCTCCGGTGTCGGTGTCTGATCCAGAGTAATTCTGTTTGTTGTGATCGGTGAAGCGATCACACGATTCTTGTAGGTAACCCCCTTGATTGTCATCGGGGTAAACATATGCGGATATTTATTGCATCCCATAGCAAATCTCCTTTCAAATATCTGATTCTTTCTGCAGTTTCTTTCTTGCATCCTATCTCTGCAAATGCTTTTCTGCAGAAGAACAGATGTATCCTTTTTGTTGTCGGATTTATTATAAAAAAAGACATTTTCCCCTGCAATATCTTACTTGAAAGTAAGTATCTGCTCCTCTTGAAAGCGTTTCGAAAGGCCGTCTTTTATGCTATTCTTATAGGGTAATAAAAAAGTATGCGCTTGCGCATACGCCCGCGCGCGAGCGGAATGCGAAGAGCTTAATGACGAACGTTTCATCAGCTCAGCTCCCACTTGGTCGCATTGCTTCGCAACACGACATACCGCGAGTTGCGCATCTTTGCGGAGCATTTTTATCGTATAGGGAACAAAGTTTCCTATACGATAAAATGTCTGTGTCTGCAGGCTTCTCTTCAGCAGATAATGAATAGAAATTCTTACATAAAAAGAAAAGAAAGGAAAGGTAATGAAATGACAGAAAAAAACTGTGATGTTCTGGTTCTTGGCGGCGGCGGAAGCGGTCTGGTCGCAGGCGTCCGCGCCGCAGAAGCAGGCAAAAAGGTAATCATTCTGGAAAAGGCCGGCTTTCTCGGCGGAGGCATGCTTTTGGCCTCTACCATGAGAACCTTCCGAAGCAAATGGCAAAAGGAAAGAAACATTCCGGATTATACCAATGCCTTTATCCGCCACATGATGGATCTCACCCGCTGGAAGCTGGACCCGAAGCTGGTAAAAAACGCAGTTCTTGCAACCGGTGAATTTTTCGACTGGTACAGCGAGCATGAGGATCCGGAGGAGCTGGCCCGTTATGAAGGTAGGCCCTATGTCTTTGAAATCCCGGAATGCCCCCAGGTCGGTCCCCAGGTCGACAAATTTCACGAGGGCTCGGGTGGTATGTTTATGAGATGCATGATCCGTTACGGCCAGGAGCTGGGTGTTGAAATGCTGACCAAACATCCGGCAAAAGAGGCAGTCGTAAAAGATGGCAAAATAGCCGCTATCATTGCAGATACCCCGGATGGAAAAGTTCAGTTCAACTGCGATATCTGCATTCTGGCCTGCAGCAGCTGGATCAACAATACAGAGATCGTAAAAAAGGTGGAGCCTCGTTTCCTTACCGCCGACGTCCAGAAAAATGCCCATCGGAATCCGGCTTATACAGGAGATGCCCTGGCTATCGGTGAGCAGGTCGGTGCCTTTATTGACTGGGAGAATTTCTGTTTCAGACTGATGGGACCCCAGGCGGCAACAGGCGACCGATCCAATCTGGATATTCTGGGACACTCTCCCCATATCATTTTAGTCAACAAACTGGGCAAGCGCTTTATCGCCGAGCCCCTTGCTCCCCGTATCGATCCCTTTACAACAGGCCACATTCTTCTGGATCAGCCGGAGGCAAAGGCTTACTATGTTTATTCAAAGGATATGCTGGAGGCGATCATTGCCGAGAGTAAGAAAAATGGGGAAAGAAGTGACACGGATGTTTTCGGTCTTCCCGCCTTCCCAGATTACCCCGAAATGCTGACCTGGTTTGAAAAGGCGATCAAAAAGGATCCCTGCAACTGTTCCATGGGAGCTACGATTGAAGAGGCTGCAGAGAAGATCGGTATCGATCCAAAGAATCTGAAGGATACGATCACAAGCTATAACAAGAGCTGTGAGGAAGGCGAAGACTGGGATTTCTTCAAGGATCCCGCTGATATGCTTCCTTTAAAGGAAGGTCCTTATTTCATTGTTGGCGGAGAACTCTCCACGGATGGTGCCTTCGGCGGCATCAAGGTAAATCCTGATATGCAGGCTTATGCGGCAGACGGAAAGTCCCTGATCGATGGCCTTTATGTAACAGGTGATATTGCATCCGGCCGTCACATTGCGGACAGCGGCATCAAGAAGCAGGTTTTAAATGACATGTCCTGGGCGCTTGCCTCCGGATTTATTGCCGGGACGAATGCCGGACGATAGAAGATGTGTGATAGGGTAAAACGACTTTACAGCTAAGCCCACAAAGGCCGAGATGTTCTGCCCAGGATCAAAAACCGTTGAAAAACCCCAGTGCTTAGCAAGAGGTACATGGAACATGTGCCTCGAGCTTAGCATCTGCTGGGTTTTTCCCCGAGCGAGAGCGTGTTTT
>CAVHNP010000100.1:0-6054 GCA_963637505.1 Prevotella sp. CAG:279 | reverse complement strand
CCATAGGTTCTGCGTTTATCATACGCAAAGCATAGCATGCTTTGTGCAGGATATAAAGCGCCCCGGCGGAGCAAACTGCTCACGCCGGGGCGCGTCCTGTACTGTACTCCCAAGGCTATTTTATCGGAAACCCAACGATAAAAGAAATGGAATTGCTGTATCGCCAAATATTCCGGATTGGAATGTTTTGGCAGTCCTAACTGCCTCGTCTCCCACTGCTTTTGGCACACTGGGCAGGATTTAAAGGCTCTTGCCCTTGCTCTTCGTCGGCTTCAGTGACTCATGCGCCTGGACTTTCTGGTGCAATCTGTTGTCTCTGTCAGTGGCAATTAATCGCTGTTTGCCATCTCCACTTTCATGGGCCTTTCTGGTCATTTCCTTCAGGTCCTTCACGGAGAACTTTTCCTTGCCCTTGCTTTCCTTATTGATGGCCTTGACATAATCCTTAGCCGCACTGTCTACTGCCTTCCGGCTCCACTCCTCCATCTTGGTTGCCAGGGCTTCCTCCGACTTCTTGTTTACATACTCTGACTTCAATCTGTCGGTTGCTTCACGGTCGGTGATCAGCTTCGGATCACAGCCATATTCATGTGCCAGCTCCTGACGCTTCTGCTCGATCTGTCTCTGATTCTCCTCCTTCCAGGCCTGTACACGCTCCGGCTTCGGATGCTTCCGCTTCCATGCCGTAAAGGCCAGCAGTCCGACCATAAGCATCGGCGCATTGATCGCAGCCACAAGAAGCAGCATGATTCCCAAAGGATTCCGGCTCATGGCACACATCAGCTTCTCAAGGGCATTGGCTGTCTTGTTCAGGAATGTCATCTTGGACGGATCCTTATGCTCCTTATCGAATTCCTTGCCGGCTTCCTCCGCCACCTTCAATCGATAGTTCAGCAGCTGCTTGCCGAATTTATCGCCATCCATATCCTTCATTTGGATAATGTTGTTGTAGTGCTTCAGCTTCTCCTCCGGGGACAGTCGTCCTTCCTCCAGAAGTCTCTGCTTGTTCACGAGATCCGGCAGAGAAACATCCAGCTTGTCTGTCTTCGCCGGTACATAACGCACTCCCTCTTCCAGCTTCTGCAGCTCCTCGTGACCCTTGTTTAATGCCTCTGCATCCAATTCGCTGATATTGCTGTCGTTTCTGAGAAGGCTGTTATCCAGAACGGAACCGGCCAGCGCGTTTTGCCGCTCCAGGCCTTCCTCGTAAGCCTCCATATTACGCAAAGCCTCGTCAAGCGTCTTTGCGCCGGTCTTTGCTGCTGTTGTCTTTTCTTCTTTTTTCTTGTTTTCTACCTTCTCTTCTTTTTTCTCGTTTTCCTGAATGACTACTTCCTCTGTCTTCTTCTCCTCTACCTTCTCCTTCTTCTCCCCTTTTTTCTCCTCTACTTTTTCTTTTTTTTCTTCTTCCTGCTTGTTTTCCTGAACGACTGCCTCTGTCTTCTTCTCTTCTTGCTTCTCGTTTTCCTGAATGACTACTTCCTCTGTCTTCTTCTCCTCTACCTTCTCCTTCTTCTCCCCTTTTTTCTCCTCTACTTTTTCTTTTTTTTCTTCTTCCTGCTTGTTTTCCTGAACGACTGCCTCTGTCTTCTTCTCTTCTTGCTTCTCGTTTTCCTGAATGACTACTTCCTCTGTCTTCTTCTCCTCTACCTTCTCCTTCTTCTCCCCTTTTTTCTCCTCTACTTTTTCTTTTTTTTCTTCTTCCTGCTTGTTTTCCTTAGGTACTTCTTTATTGGCCTCTTGCTGCTTAGGTTCTTCTTTTTTCTGCTGAACCTCTACCTGTTGCTTATTCTTCTGTTGCTCATTCTTCGAATTCATGTTCTCCGGTGCATTCTCGACCTTATCATCCTTTTTTTGCTCTGGCACTTCATCCACCTCATTCAATCCTTTCATATCATCCAGGTTCGTGTTCTCTATCGCATTGATCTTCGCATTGATCTCCATCTCCGGATCTTTTTCATCATTTTTAATGATATGCAGCCGTTTGGCAATGCCCTTCATCTTTCCCATAAACGGACTGCTCATTTTGTATCCGGAGGCTTTTATTGCCGCTGCATATTCCTTCCGTTGTTCTTCGTCAGCCAAAACCCATTCATTCTTTTCTAGTTCTTTTTGGGTCTTTTCTCTCTCTTTTTTTTCCTCTTCCAGTCTTGCTGCCTCAGCAGCCTTTAGAGCCGCATCATCTTCCTTCTTCGGCTGTTCAACAGGAATATTCTGCTTAATTTGATTATCGAGATTGTTTTCTCCCTGCTGCGTCGACTTGGTTGCTTCTTTTTTCACCTCATTTGTCTTAATCTTATATTTTTTTGCATCTTTCTTAGATTTTTTGGAATCTTCAAATAACTGTTGTTGCAGATTTCTAAGATCGTTATCCAGATTTTTATCATTATCAACTGCTTTATTTGTTTTATCTTTATACGCCGATAAAACATCACCTACTGTTTTCTGTGATTGATTGATCGTTTTTTCCTGATCAACAACAAACTTCCTAGCACCAATTTCAGCAGTCACACCCTTAATTGCTTTTTGGAATGCTTCTATGTCAACCGAAATTATATTACTATCAGCAGATAACTTTTCTTCATCTTCTGTTAACTCTTTTTTTTCATCCAAAAAAAATCTTTGCATCGACTCCGCGTTAATAGTATTTTTTTTGCTCCGCGGCATATACTTCTTTACCTGTTCCAGAATTTCATCTTCTGTATATGCAAGAAGAGCCTTATACTTTGTTTGACTCAAATCCACTCCAAAGCGCTTCTTATCCTTCGGTCCCGGCATTTTATTATCCTCCTAATATGATTTGTGCATCATTTTGTTTCTTTTGCTTTCTGGCTGTATCTTAGCACAGCAAAAGACACAAATGAGACACAGATAACAGAGTATTGTAACTTTTTAGAAGCCCACATAACGAACCTGGGCATAGCCGTTGAAGGGTCCGTAATTGGCCGCTGCATGAATCGGTACATAGATGTCAATGTCATTGCCCTTGATGGCACTGCCGGTATCCTCTGCCCGGAAGCGGCACCAGCCATATCCCGGCAGATAAATATCCACCCAGCTGCCGAGGGGGATCACATCCGGATCTACTGCGATGGTCTGGCCTGCCGTGGGATAAACGCCGGAGGCCGTGGGGCCGCCCGCATACTTTCCGCAGCAGATGCTGCAGGGGCAGTATGCCGTCAATTTGAAGGTACCCAGATTCTGCCCCGGCACCGGTGCCGCGAGGCCTGTCACAGAAAAGCCAAACGTCATGCAGCTGCAGAGCAGCAAAAGCGAAAATAAACTGCGTATTTTTTTCAACATACCAAACTCCTGTGTTTATAAAAACAAATCTCTGTTTTTTCTGTTCTTAACGCAGTTTAACATAAAAGTCCCCGATTGAACAGGTCTCACATTTTCTCTCAGATGCAACAAAAAGGCAATGGGCACCCGCAAGCCAAGCTTGCGGGAAACCCATCGCCAATCCCTGCGGCTACACCGCAGGATCTTTTTATTATCCTCCCAATACCGGACCGCTCTTCTTCAGTGTCGGGGACTCCTTTGTATCGGTCCTCGTCAGAACAGGCTTTTGCGAAAGCTTATTTTCCCTCTCCCCTACCTTCGTTTTCTCCTTCTCTGTCTTTTCCGGCTGCGCCGCTTCTTTGCTCTGCTGCTCCGCCTCGGCTTTTTTCTTCTGGCGTTCCCTTTCTGCTGCCGCCTGTCTGATGAGCGGAACCATTGCCAGGAAGTAACGCGTCAGCTGCTCCCTATCCATCACTTTCTGGCTCAGGTCATTCTGCGCCTGGATCTGCTCCTGCGCCTTTGCCATCTCCTTCTGATAGGCTTCTGTCTGCGGGTTATAGGCCGGCTGCTGCTCCTGTCCCGGCTGCTGCGGCGCTCTGTTTTCCAGATTGCTCTTGTCCGTCTCCGGAAGCTTTCCATAAAGATCCTTCACCAGCTCGTTGCCAAAAGCAGACATTACCGCCATGCCCAGCGCCATAAAGGGATTCAATCCCATGAGGATCATGCTGATAAACAAGAGCTTCGGATTTTTTGTGATATTTGTCAGTACCGTTTCGATGCCCTGCATGGAATCCTTTTTATCCACTAGCTCCGGTGTGACCTTCCGATTCTGCTGGTACTCCTTGCCGATATCCTGAATCGTATCTGCCCTCTGCTGCATCAAAGCATCCTCTAAGGCACCGTTCTGCTGATTCATAGCTCTGGCATTTGCCAGATCCTGCATATACGCCTGATACTGATCCTCCGGCAGCAGACCTTTATTCGCCAGCTTTGCCTGATCCAGCAGCTGCCTCAAAAACTCCCGAACCTCTGCCGTTCTCTTCTCCTTCGCCAGCTTAGCAGCATCAACTGTCGGTTCCGGCAGCATTTCCTGGACCTTTTTCGCACTCTTTTCAAAGGCATTTGCTGTTTCATCGATTTTTTTCTCTGTCTCAGCAATATTTTCTTTTTTGTCGGCTTCCTTCTTGTTTTCCTCTGGTTTCGTCTTTTCGTCTATCTTCTCTTCTGTTTTGCTTGTTTCCTTATTTTCTTTATTCTCTTTATTCTCCTTATTCTCCTCTTCCTTCTTGACCTCAGAAACCTTGCTTAACTCCTGTACGGGATATACCTCATCCATTGCCTTTTCGATCCTTTGCTTAAGCGCTTCATTATAAGTACAATACTTTGCATTGGAGTCAAACAGCTTCTGTTCTTCCTCATTCAATCCTCCATTGGATTTCTTAAGATCCAGAAAATACTGCTGCAGCTGCATCCAACTGAGGTTTTCAAACCCCTTCGGTTCCAGCTCAATCAAAATACGGGTGTCTCCATTTCCCTTAAATCTCGCGACCTGCTTTTCCTCTACGTCGAGATCAAATAACTTCGGCATAATTTATTCCTCCTAAATTATTTTCGTGTTCTTTATCTTGTTGTCCCTATCCTACCACAGAAAAAGACACAGATGAGACACAAGTTGCCGCTTATAGAGAAAAGAGAAAGCCCCTCTATCAGGCTTTCTCTCTTTTGTGCATTCTTTATCCCAATGTCATTCTCCGCTCGGGCTCGTTGGCCTTCTCCTGGCTGCGGAAGACTGTCTTTCTGCCGGGCGCCTGAGCATCCAGCTGCAGCCTGTCCCTAAGATCTGCAGCGTCAATCCTTTCTCTTCTGCCGCCAATTTCCTCACGGACCTGATCCGCACATTGGCGGTCTGTCCGGATTTCATTGAACTGCTTGGCTTTCTCTTTCAGCTGCAGGGCCTTGGTGCCGGATGCCTTCCATTCGCGCAGCTTCTTC
Organism: Prevotella sp. CAG:279; assembly: GCA_963637505.1. GTDB lineage: Bacteria > Bacillota > Clostridia > Lachnospirales > Lachnospiraceae > RUG14243. The sequence continues at coordinate 780 of CAVHNP010000100.1, read as the reverse complement.
CGGAGCTGCTTCACCGCACGGATTCTCTGTGCATCGGCGCTCTTCTGCCCCTTGTATTTTTCATAGCACTTGTTTTCAGCATTTGCACCCTTTTGCCGAGCCGCCTGCATTTCCCTGTCAAAATTTTCCTGCTTATGCAGCAGGTAGACATTGATCGCCTCCAGGCCCCGCTCGATCTGCTGCATCTTTTCTTCAATATCGCTCTTCTTACGAAGCATAATGGAGGAATTCTTGTCCTGCATCAGGAGCTCTGCGCTGTCCAGCACGGCCTGATATTCCGGTCGTCTGCGGAAGATCGAATCCGCCTTTTTCAGTCCCTCCAGGAGCTGCGGCATATCACTTCTCTGCTGGAAAAATGCAGCTTGTGCATCCAGATTTTCACACTTCAACGCTCCTCTTTTCGCAGCTATATACTCATCGATCGCCGTATTTGTGATATTGTCGATGCGCCTAAAGTAATTGTGCGTGAGGCTCGCCTCACCCGATTTCAGCATTTCTATGCTGTAGTTTTCGAATTCCTCGTCACTCAGGACACGCAGATGCTGTTTGTCCTGCATATCTTCCGGATGATCCTGGAAAAATTTCCTTCCATCCTGAATGGCATTCTGCAGCTTCTGCGTTCTTGTCCATACCGCGTCCAGCTGTTCCGGACTCAGATTGAAATTGCGAAGCATGGTCTTCAAAAGTTCCGGCGTCAGTCCCTCCACAAGCTCTGCCGTTTTTTTTCGGATCGCAACCATTTTTTCCGGCGAAACCATCATATGCACCGAGTTAACTCTC
>CAVHNP010000099.1:0-6389 GCA_963637505.1 Prevotella sp. CAG:279 | reverse complement strand
ATATAGCCCAAGGATGGAATTGTCATCATCATCACCGTCATCCTCAACGTCAAGAACAGGAATACCATCAAAATATGGAATAAATTTGCCGACAAGCATAAGTTCTTGCTTTTTTAAAGCGAAACCACGTCTGTTTTTTGTCAAAGCGGTAAAGAAGTCTCGTATCAAATATAAGTATTCTAGGTTTTTTTCAGCCTTATGCTTTATTTTTCTAATATCGCCCTTTTCTCTAAATGATAATTTGGCACCCTTCTTTGCCTGGATCTGATCAATCAGTACTTTTGTATTGATCTCCAAGTCTGCAATCATCTTAGTAACACGATCCATATTTGCTGTTATGTAGTTATAATAATCGAGGGTCTGTTCATAATTTTCTTTCTTTGTGAATTCATCTATCGTTTTTTCAATATTCTTTGAACTAGCCTTTTTTCCTATTGCATCGAATAAACCCATATCTATATCCTCCCATTATTAATAGTTGTTGATTCAAACGGTGGAAGGGGCTGAGTGTCCGTTTCACAACGTCTGTTTTTCCTTCTCTTGTCCATGGTATCATATTGATTATGCTATTTACCATAGTATTATTCCACACTCTTTAGCGATTCAACCATATCGATCAGCTTCAACTTAAAGTACATCACAAAGTTCACAATAACTGCAAAGAGGGCAGTCCAGAAAAGACCATAGAGGTAACTCATGATCTTAATGTTCCGTCCGAACATGGCAGAATCGATCTCAACGGTTGTGATGATATAGGTATGCAGCAGTTTGCCCAGGAAAAGTCCGATGATCATACCGAAGATGGTAAGAAGAATATTTTCCCGGTAAACATAGGCGGCTACCTCCGGATCGAAGAAACCGAGTACCTTAAGGGTGGCGAGCTCCCGTCGGCGTTCCGTGATATTAATATTGTTCAGATTGTAAAGAACAATAAAGGCTAAAAGTCCGGCTGAGATGATCAGAACCAGAACAATGGTATCCAGCATGGCAAGGATGTCATCCATCTGGGAACGCAGATCCTCAACAAAGGAAACGTTGATCACGTAATCCTCCTGCAGGAAGGATTCTGCAAGGGCATCTTCCGTAGCCTCCGTGCTGTCCTGAAGGGAGAGAAGGAGGACATTTGCCTGGGAGTCTTCTCCGAAGTATTGCCGGTAAGTGTCAGCGGTGATATAGACATAGTTGCCAAGATAATTCTCACAGACTGCTGAAACCGGAAGTGTAAAGACTTCCTTATCTTCATTGGTGAGGCTGATCTCATCTCCGGGAGAGAGATTCAGTTTCTTTGCCATCTTTTCGGAAATAATGGCACCGGAATCATCCAGGTGATAGGGCGTGTGTCCTTTTCGGCTTCGGAAGGTATAAAAATCCGACAGATCTGACAGATCCTGGGGAACAATCAGATAAGCTGAGACAGAATTCTTTTCCGGTCCGGCATCCATGGAGGTCATCTGGATGGAAAGGGTCTTGTCGATCTCCTCTTCGGCATCCACCTTGCTGTAGAGATCCGTCCAGTCTTTTTCGTCGGCAGTGTCATTCAGCACGACCATGGAGTCATAGGTCTGCAGGTCATTGTACTGGATATCCGTGATATCGCCGATCGAATCCTTCAGACCGTAGCCTAAGATCATCATTGCCATGCAACCGCCGATGCCCAGAACCGTCATAAGAAAACGCTTTTTATAGCGGAAGAGATTCCGCAGGGTGGATTTTCTGGAGAAGGAGAGCCTCTTCCAGAAAAAGCCGATCCGCTCTAAGAAAATCCTTTTTCCGCCGGCCGGAGAGAGGGGCCTCATCAGAGAAGCCGGAGTCTCGGACAGTTCCCGGAAGCAGGAATAGAGGGTGGCTAGACTGACACAGGCGATCGCAGCCAGAGAAGCCAAAAGGGCGCAGGGCAGGTTGTAGGGGATGACCAGACTGTCCAGATGCGGATACATGATCTTATAGGCAGTGATGATGATCCAGGGGAAGAATTTTTCTCCCAGGAGCACTCCGACCAGACTGCCGCTGACGGTTGCACTTAGGGCATAGGTAATATATTTAAAGGCAACATCGGCCTTTGAATAGCCAAGAGCTTTCATTGTTCCGATCTGCAGACGCTGTTCTCCGACCATTCTTGTCATGGTTGTCAGGGAGATCAGGGCCGCGATCAGGAAAAAGAGGACAGGGAAGACGGTACCGATAGCGCCCATGCGAAGGGCGTTGTCTCCAAGCTCGGAATAGTTTGGAAAGACAGACCGATCCTGCACATACCATTTGGGATATTCGATGTCTTCCAATTCGGCCTTTGCATCATCTAATTTGGCCTGAGCCTCTGTAATTTCACTCTTTGCCTCTTCCTTACCATCTTCATATTCCGTCCAGCCATCGTCTAATTGGCTGCGGCTGTCTTTCAGCTTCTCCCGGCCTTCTTCCAATTGGGAAAGTCCGGACTGATATTCGGCAAGTCCTTTGGAAAGGGTCTGGGCATTTGCATCGATTTCTGCCTGAGAACTGTCCAGGGTGGACTGGGAGGCAGTAAGCTGGGCATAAGAAGCATCCAAGGTCGCTTTTGCTTCTGCAAGCTGTTTTTCTCCCGCTTCAATTTCTTTGAGAGAGGCCTCCAGAGTTGCCTGATCCGGCAGGGAGGAGGCGGAGGCTTCTAAGGCAGCCTTTTGTTCCTTTAAGGCAGTCTCCTGGGCGAGAACAGATTCCATAGTAGAGCCATCCGGAAGAGAAGAACCTTCCGGAAGGACGGAAAGGGCAGCTTTTGCCTGGCTAAGGGAAGAAAGGGCGCTGTCCAGCTCCGAGAGGGCAGACTGGTAGCGCTGAATGGCGGATAGTCCTTCCTCTACCTGAGAACGGGAGTCAGAGAGCTTTTGCTGATTCTGCTGATATTCATTCAGACCGGCATAGTATTGAGTCCAGCCATCCTGAAGCTGGCTTGCACCCGCGTTTAACTCTGCCTGCCCGTCTTCCAGCTGGCTCTGCCCGCTTTCCAGCTGCTGGTAGGCCTGAGATAATTTATCTTCATTTTCCTCTATCTGTTTTAAACCATCCTGATACTGCTCTTCGCCATCTTCCAGCTCAGCCAGGGCATCAGATAATTTGCTCTTTGCATCGGCGCTGGCCTGATCCAGCTCTGCCTGGGCATCATCCAGCTCTGCTTGGGCATCACTCATAATGTTGTTATATCGGATCTGACAGCGGTCATCGGAGAGGGTATCTTCAATCTCTTCTTTTAAATCAGAGACAGCATCATTATAGGCATCCGAATAAACAATGGCAGATTCTGCCTTAACGGAAGCCAGGTCAATATAAGTATATATGTCAAGGGAAAAAGCCTCGGGGCTGACAATCACAAAGGCATCAAGATTGCCGTCTCCGATGCTGGTAGTGCCTCTGGAAAAGGAAATGTATTCCGGGCTTGAGCCGATGCCGACAACGGTATAGCTGTCCTGACAAAGGGTATCGGACAGGTCGCTGTCATTGGGAGAAAGAAAGGTGATCTGATCCCCAATCTTATAGCCATAATCGGTCATGGTTCCGGCATCGATCAGACATTCTCCGACCTTTTCCGGCATTCGGCCTTCCGTAACATCAATCCGATTTTTATCTCCGGTATCGGCGATTACCTTGAAATTTAAAAGAGCATCATGATATTCGGCAAGGAGATCGGCACTCTTGCCACCGATCGCCCATTTAACATCCTCTAAGGAAGAGACGGCAGAAAGATCCTCCTCTGTCAGTCCCAAAGTTCCCTGAATCCGGATATCGGCAAGGTTGTGGGAATCATAAAATTCATCTGCAGTTAAGGTCATATCCGGCTCTGTGGAACGGATGCCGGAGAAAAAGGCAACACCCAGTGTTACGATCAGGAAGATAGAAAGAAAACGGCTGGGTGCTTTTCGGATTTCCATCAGGAAGTCCTTGATCAGCATTGTTTTTTTCAAAGATCTATTCCTACCATTCTATTGTTTCGACCGGAATCGGATTCGGGTTGAGTTCTTCGGAAATGACTTTTCCGTTCCGAACCTTTACAATGCGGTCTGCCATCGGTGCAATTGCGGAATTATGCGTGATTACGATCACGGTCATTCCCTTTAATCTGCAGGTATCCTGCAGGAGCTTTAGGATCGTTTTTCCTGTATTGTAGTCGAGCGCTCCGGTCGGTTCATCGCAAAGGAGCAGCTTGGGATTTTTGGCGAGGGCTCTCGCAATGGAAACTCTCTGCTGTTCCCCACCGGAAAGCTGAGCCGGGAAGTTATCCAGTCTGTCTCCAAGCCCAACCTCTTCTAAGACGGAAGCGGCATCTAAGGGATCCTTACAGATCTGAAGGGCAAGCTCAACATTTTCCTTGGCTGTCAGATTGGGAACCAGATTATAGAACTGGAAGACAAAACCGATATCATCTCTCCGATAGGCGGTGAGCTGACGCTTGGAATAAAGGGTAATGTCATTCCCATCCACATAAAGGTGTCCGCCGCTGGCCCGATCCATACCGCCGAGAATGTTCAAAACCGTTGTTTTTCCGGCACCACTCGGTCCGGAGACAACAACGAATTCTCCCTTTTTTACTTCAAAGGAAATACCGGCAGCAGCATGGATTTCCACCTCACCCATTTGATAGGTTTTTGTGATATTTTCAAAACTTACAAATTCACTCATTTTTATCACCGTATTTAAGCTGGCTTTCTATGTTTGGATTATTATAACATTGAAGGAAAAAAATGCCTATCAAAAAGAGAAAATGGCAGAATGCACAAGAAATCAAAAGGAAGTATTGGAATAAAAAGGAAAAAGAGTGAGAGAAAGTTGTGCAAACTGACAGAATAGTGTTAAAAATCAGACAATTCTTTTATGCAGAATGGTGGAATGCTATACTTAATTAGGTCGATGAAACCAGATCCGCAAAAGGGTAAAGACGAGAGGGAAGTTGGTATCGGAATAAAACGGTACTTTATAGGATAAAAGAAAATTCCTTTGGAATTTCTTTTAAAAATTTTGGATCCGGTCTTTGACTTTTCAATTAAGAAAGTAGTTACAAAATGTAAAATGAAAACAAGGAGGAAAACGAAATGAATTTTAATGATTATCCGAATCTGTCAGAAGAAGCAAAGGATATGGTCAAGGTGATCGAGGACTTTTGCGAGAAGGAAGTAAGACAGAAGGCGATTGAGGCAGACAAGGCTGAGGGAGATATTACAGATGTTATCAAAAAAGCAGCTGCGCTTGGACTGAATTCCCTGGATGTACCCAAGGAATACGGCGGACCGGGCTTCTGCAAATATGATTCTGTTGCACTTCTTGAACGTATGGCTTATTACGATGCAGGATTTGGTATTACAGTTTCTGCAAACGGACTGGCAGCAGGACCGGTTATTATCGGTGGCAATGAAGAGCAGAAGAAGAGAATCTATGAGCTGATTCTGGACGGCGGTATCGGCGGCTTCTGTCTGACAGAGCGTGGTGCAGGTTGTGATGCTTCCGCAGGCCAGGCTACCGCAGTAAAAGACGGCGACGAGTATGTGATCAACGGAACAAAGTGCTTCATCACAAACGGACCGATCGCTTCTTATTATGTAGTATTCGCTATGACAGATAAATCTCTGGGAGCAGGCAAGGGATATACAGCGTTCTTCGTAGAGAAAGGAACACCGGGTGTTTCCATCGGTAAGATCGAGGACAAGATGGGTATCAGAAACAGCCAGACATCAGAAGTAATCTTCGACAATGTCAGAGTTCCGGAGAGCGCAGTTGTCGGCAAGGTTGGCGGCGGCTTCAAGCTGGCTATGCAGACTCTGGATCTGGCTCGTATTACCTGCGGTATCACAGCTGTTGGTATTTGCCAGAGAGCAATCGATGAGGCAAGAGATTACATCACACAGAGAGTACAGTTTGGCGCTCCTCTGTCTAAGAATGAGACCATGCAGTTCAAGTTTGCCGATATGTATATGCGTACACAGGCAGCTCGTCAGCTTTGCATCCATGCAACAGAGCTTTATATGCAGCATAAGCCCTTCTCTGCAGAAGCAGCTGCAGCAAAATGCCTTGCAGGTGATGCGGCAATGTACTGCTCCACAGAGGCAGTTCAGATCTTCGGCGGCTACGGCTTCATGAGAGAGTATCCGGTTGAGAAGCTGATGCGTGATGCAAAGATCTTCCAGATCTTTGAAGGAACAAACGAGATCCAGAGACTTGTTATGGGTAGAAATATCCTCGGCAGATAAGTTGAATCAGGAAAAGAAACGATTGGTAGAGGAATACGGTAGTATTCCTCTACTTTTGTGTAAAATACGTTGATGAAAATCGAACAAAAGGCCGAGAATGATTCTGCCGGATCTAAAACACGCTCTCGCTCTATATCGTATCGCCTTGGCGATGCGATGCACGCGAGGCGCCATCGTGCA
>CAVHNP010000098.1:0-6395 GCA_963637505.1 Prevotella sp. CAG:279 | reverse complement strand
TGTTTTCTTAAAGGTCTCCGGTGAGCACCGCCTGCATAATTCTCTTGCGATCATAGGATAGGAGGCTCCGGAGGGGACCCGAAGGTTATCCTCCAGGATATACCACTCATCATTCTTTCCCTTTACCAGATCAATGCCGGAAATGTGGGAATAGATGTCCTTTGGCGGGGTCACTCCCTCGCACTCAGCCATATAACCGCTGGAAATGAAAATGAATTCCTCCGGGATCACAGCATCCTTTACGATCTGTTTTTTGCTGTAAATATCCTTTAAAAACAGATTTAATGCCTTTACCCTCTGCTTCAGGCCTTTTTCAAGGACCGCAAACTCCTCATGTCCGATGATGCGGGGGATCGCATCAAAGGGGAATAACTGCTCTTTGAATACGTTATTTTTATAAATGCCGAATTTTACGCCGTATCTCGCCAGCAGTTCATTGACATGATCTGTATGTTCGATCAGCTCTTTCATAACCTTCCTCCTCTCAGTACGCAAAAAGGCGCTCTGCCTGATAGCAAAACGCCTTTGTTTTGGATCTGTATGGAGTTCATTCTAGCACGGCAGAGCGGATGTGTCAATCCGTGCAGAATAACTTCGGTCCGGTCCAATGTGAATGATATTCCTTTTTCATAACAGCTTCCGATTCGGTCCGGCGTAACAACCTTACTTTTTCATAACAGGAGGATCCAGCTGCAGCCTCGAGCGTTTGCGCATCTCGTAATCCTCTGCCTCGCGGAAACGTCTTTGTCCTGCTCCCTCCGGAAGTTCCATTTCTCTGCAAAGCTTGGCAAAGGAGGTGCGTTCTCTTACCTTTTTATTCGGAACCGGCTTTTCCGCCTTCACCTCCGTTTGTCTTTCCACCACCTTCAGCGAACCGTTTTTCGTATATTCAATTGCGGGACCATGTGAAATGCTGAATCCGCTGCTGTAGGAGGAGGGCTGACGCGTTCCGGTTTCCGCAGAGAGATTCTTCGATACACTGTGCTTCTCTGCACTGCTTTTCGCTGCACCAGACTTCACTGCACCAGACTTTGCTGCACTGCGCTTCGTTACACTGCGCTTCGCTGCACCGCTCTTCGCGGCACCAGCCTTCTTTACACCGCTCTTTCTCGAAAACGGTGCTGTTTTTTTCTTCACTGATGCGGTCTTATGTGCTTCCAGCTTTTTCTGATCGGCATGCTTCCATTCTGTCTTCTTCAGTCCCGGACTCTGAAGTACTACACTCTTACTCCGGGCTCTTTTCGCATGATGGGCCGGGAAATAGGAGATACTGTTGCTTCTTTTCCGAGACGGAGCTGCCGGTTTCCGGTCGTCCTTCTCCATCGGCTTGTACAGCTTGTCAAGCCTGAATGTGGCTTTCTGGAACGTCCGGGGAGCTACCATCTTTTTCACGCCAGGCACGTCCTGCCTTTCTGCGAGCTTCAATACAGGCGCTTTCGGCCTTGCTGTGAGCTTCATAGCAGACACTTCCGGTTTTTTATACAGCTTGTGCAGAACATTTGTTGTTTTCACTGCCTTCGCATTCAGGTCCATATCCTCCATGACTGCGATCAGTTCCACTTTATGTGCATCTCTGTAGTCTTTAAAGCTCTTCATTCCTTCCGACATCTGTTCCAGCAGATCTCTCATCTGCTGGGCTGCCTCCAGCCGCTGTTTTCCAAGTCTGCCACGGAAAAACCTGCGCTGCTGATCATGAATATAGTCATCCAGCTTCGGCATGATATCCTTGAACTGGTTCCTATAATGCACATATCTGTTTTCATACAGACAATCCTTTTTGTAGCTCTCCTGATTGTCCCATCTGCCCCCTTTTTTGGCGTCATCAAACTTTTTTATCTGACCAAGCATCTGATCAAACAGGTCGGTCTTTTTCCCCGTATCCAGAACCCTGAGCCGCACCTTGAGCACTTCGAAGTCCCGGAACTGCTTCATGACATCGGTCACATGCTCGTCCCGGTGTTTGATAAAATCGGCGGTTCTTTCTTCCTTTTCTGCCCGTTTTGCCTGTTCTGCAGCCTTTTTGGACTGTTCCAGTGCTTCCTGCATATTTTTATCATCATAAAGGATCTTGTCTTTATCCTTATTGATATCATATACAACCTTCATATAGGGAACGAACAGATGAGAATTCCTCAGATCCTCGATCCGGGCAAGCTTGTTCCGTTCGTCTTCTGTCTTATCCGCTTTCTTTCTGTTTTCTGCCAGATACTTTAAAACCTCTGTACAGGACTGAAAGAGTTTTCCCTTCTCAAAGCCTTCCTCCCGGAGCTGATTTCTTACCTCGGTATAGCCGTTTTCCTCTCTGTCTCTTTTGACCTGATCCAGCGCCTCCTGGTCATAAGCTTCGATCGCCTTGCGCAGATCCTGATTACACTGATCCTCCGCCCATTTTTTCTGCACATATCCGGTGCGTTCTGCATTGATCCTGTCTTTATTCGAGACGAGTTCATAGAGGTCGCTGTAGTAACCGGCATCAAAGGCCGCATCGCTGTCCAGCTTACCTGCCATATTGGAAAATGCGTTCATGGCACGTTTTTTGATCTCTTTATGGAGCTCTGTCTCGGCTTCCGGTGCCCTCAGGGTTTCCAGCAGCTCTTCGTAGGCTGTTTTAGACGGACCGGTAAGCTCCTCCAGGTCATAAGCCGTTTTCATCGTCTTTAATTCATCCAAAAAAAGATCCATCTGAACCGGCGTTGCCGCACCTGTGAGACATGCGACGGCGGTATTTTTTAACTTCTGGAGTTTTTCTGTATCTTCAACAATATTTCTCGGCATATTTCTTCCCCCATGTTACATATTTCGTAACTGTTCAGTACCTTCCCAGTCACGGGCAAAAATCCATTAATTTTTCTGATCTGCCTTTATTCTAGCATCGCATATGGGACAAATGTGGGACAAGAACGGCCCGAAATTCCGTTTTTTCAGAAAAAATCTTTTATTTATTTCACACTCCCTATCTCAGATATTCAAAGAGCTCATAAACACGGGTTTTTGTAAGCTCTGCTCCCTCTAAGCTCATGAGCATGGACTGGACGCTGCCGCCCTCATAGCCTTTTCCTGCTTCTTCTATCTTCTTGTCCCGTTCCTTCAGCCATTCCCGCTGTTCCTTTGTGATGGCTTCCATGGTATCTGCATCCAGTGTCCGTTTCAACTGCTTCCAGGTGATGTTTAACTGGGCATCCCAGGCTTTATACAGTTCATCGCTCAGCTCATTCATCTCCTCCTGGGTCATGTTTTCTTTTTGCAGACGCTCCTCCAGCTTTGCGGTCTTATTCAGGGTATCCATGATTCCGTCCATGGAGTCAGAGCCCGTCTCCGGGGTAACTGTCCCGGAGGCTGCAGCACTGTCCTCTGCACTGCTTCCCGGACCGACATCTGCAGTAATACCGCTTCCCGAATCGTCCAGATCGGAAGCATCCCAACTGTAAAAGCCCAGCTCCTCTTTTTCATTGTAAAGTCCGTAAAACGGAAGTGTCTTTGCACCGTCTAAGGGGAAGGTGACCCAATCCCGGTATTCCTGTGGCAGCTTGTCTGCAGGTGCGCCCTTGATATAAATGTAAATATCCTCTGCCTCTGCAAGTCCGTAAGGGGTACTGTAAACAAACTTCATGCCGTCAGCCAGCTCTTCTTTTCCCTCTTTCTCCTTGCTTTCCAGCTTCTCAAGCTTTGTCTTATAGGTATAGTCATTGACCTTTTGGGCCGGTGCAAACTTTCCGGAAAAGTTGCACAGATATACGGTTCCGTCCGGATACCCCTCTCCTGTAGTTCCCATGTCCGAATCGTGATAAGAGCCGGTAAAGCTGCCGTCGGCTTCGATCTTTAATTCCGTTGACCAGGCACCGGCACCGCTGGAAAATTCAAAATTCCACTTAGAGAGCTCCTGAAAAAGCTCTGCCGATCCCTCCGATGCGGTTTCTTTGGACAGATCCTCTTTCTTTTCTTCTGCCTCAGAGGATTCGGTACTGCTGTTTGTCACAATATGGATTTCCTCCCCGTTCTGACCGGTACTGCCCGCTTCCTCTGATTCCTTATTTTCCTCCCGGGTCTGCTGATCTGCACTGTGGCAGGCAGAAAGGGGGGCAGTCCCCAAAAGGACTGCCATTCCCAGAATGATCCATTTTTTCTTTTTCATGATCCTGTACTCCCGTATTATCCTTTCTTTATCACAATGTTGATGTCATTTGCGTGTTCCATTGCATTCACCTTTGCAGCTTCCTTCCGTTCCTTAGCCATCTGGGAGCCGCTGACAAGGAGACTGCTCAGTACTGCGCCGACCTCCCTCGGTGTGATCTCACCCTTCTCCAGAATTGATCCGATGGAGGTGCCAAGATTGAAACCAGAGTTTTCGGCATAGGTCTGGATGGTTTCCAGATCTGCGCGGAGCTGATCCTTATCCGGCTTCTCCTGATTTTTCTCCCTGTTTGCTGTTTCCAGAAGTTCTTTCCAGGAGAGTTTTTCTTTTTCATTTTTATCCGGCACATTCAGATCTTCCGGTTCATCCCACACCGTGTTTGTATTCTTCAGACCTGCCGACTCCTCCGATACCTTACTTTGACTGTAGTTCCACAGGCGTTCGTGAGCTTTGATTGCCTGGATCCCCTGTTTCCGTAAAGGATCATTTGTTTTCAGTGCATATACGTTGTCATGCAGGGTATTCTGCATCATACTGTGGATCTGATTGGTGAGATAACGCCCCTGTGCCTGGTAATCCTCCTTCGTTTTTTCCCGTATGCTTTTCTCCAGAGCCTTGCTGCTCTTATAAAACTGCCCGCTGGACGGCGCATCCATGATCAGGTCCGAAAGCTGCTTTGCCGTATCGATCCTCTTGCGGTTGTTCTCAGAGGGCTTAAGCTTCCAGTGGTAAATGTTCAGATAGGAATCAACGGCCTTTTTCAGGGTCTGACGTTTCGCCTCGATCTTTTCATAGCTGTTTCTCAGGTTTTTATCGCGTTTCTTTTCCCGCAGCATTTTTCTCGTCTTCTGCCTTCTCAGCTCCTCCTCATCCAGACCGTCGAGCCGGATCTCATCCGGATCGTTGTTGCGCATCGTGCGGTATTCATCCATCAGATCCACTAAGGCTGTACGCATGGCTTTAAATTTCTTACTACGGTTTGCGTCATTTGCACTTCCCTTGGCAGCATTGAACTGTCCCAGCATCTGTTCAAGACCTTCAAGCTCTTTTTTCTGCATCGCGGCAAGCTTTTGATAATCTACATGATCGGCCTGCTTTGTAAAGCGCAGCGGTTCCGGCTCCTTTTCTTTCTGTTCCGGTTCCAGGAATTGTCCTTCTGCATCTACCTTGCGATCCCGGTAGGTTGCATTCCACATCCTCACATGTTCCGCTTTGTCTGCCGGAGTCTTGGCTTTTTTCAGAGAATCAAGCAAATCCTGGTGGAGCTTCTCATTGTTTTCTTTTTCTACGATGAGCCTGCGATGTGTATTGGCAAAATTGAAAATGTTCTTTTCTTCGTTGTTTTTCGGAAGAAGGGTATCCAGAGTAAGCTTTTTCCACTCATCCTTCTTCATGATGTGGATCGCTCCCTCTGCATTCACCAGGTCATAGCCTGGGACATTTCCCTCTTTCTGTCGGAAGGGGGCGCTTTTCTGCTTCTTACCCTGTTTGATCATGTCCTGAAGATCCATCAGGCGTTCTCTGGCCGCTTCCATCTCCGCACTGGTCAGATGATAGGGCTTTAGGATATCCTGAAACTGCTCCTGGGTCATAGCGGACACGGCGGCTGCCATTTTCGGAGTGATGATCTTCAGGTTGCTGCCCTTGGCCAGCTTGAATATGCCTCCCTCGTTCAAGCCTCCGAAGGAATTATCGTTATCAATTCCCTGTACTCCCAGAAGCTTTGGCTTCTCCGGATCATTCAGATCCATTTTGAGGAAGAAGTTCTTGGCATGGCGGTCCGTGTTGGCACACAGATAATCCAGGATCTGAAGGTCTGCCAGAGAGGCAAGGAATTTGGAATTATTAAAATCGGAGGTTTTCAGGTTGTAGAAGGGGTGATCCTTTGTCATCTTTGTAGGATCCACCAGGTCCTTTCCTGCCGGCTCCATCATAACTCCTGTTTCGGTCCGGTCTCCGCGCTTTACGGTTACCATCTGGGTGCCCACCAGAAGCTCCGGATATCCCAGGAAGCGGGCCACATCTCCCATTGCATTGGCTCTTTCTGCCAGAAGATCATTCGTCTCAAAGCCGGAGTTTCTTAAAAGCCCCTGCGTATTGTTGCTTCTTGCCAGCTCCGTGATCATGGGGATCAGCACATCATTCACAAAACCCGGATCCGCCTTATCCTGCTGGCTGATCCAGCTTTTCTCTCCAAAATAGGGCTTGATCGGCTCCATGACGTCATGTCCGAATATATAATAGTCTCTGGTGCCATCCAGCA
>CAVHNP010000097.1:0-6718 GCA_963637505.1 Prevotella sp. CAG:279 | reverse complement strand
AGGATCAAAAACCGTTGAAAAACCCCAGTGCTTAGCAAGAGGTGCATGGAACATGTGCCTCGAGCTTAGCATCTGGGGCTTTTTCTTTTTGGACTCCGGCGCCATTACAGATCGTGCTTTGCACGATGGCGCCTCGCGTGCATCACATCGCTAGCGCGATGCGATATAGAGCGAGAGCGTGTTTTAGATCCGGCAGAATCATCCTCGTCTTTTTGTTTAATCTATGTCCTAGATATTCACAAACTTCAGCAGCTCCCACCTGGTAGAAATCCCAAGTTTCCGGTAGATATGCTGCATATGCTTCTTCAGAGTGGAGGGAGAAATGCCCAGGGCCTGAGAAATCTCCGCCTCAGAACTTCCGCTCATCAAATGCGTAAAAATTTCTGCCTCACGGTTTGTCAGGCTGTATTCCTCGCTGATCATGGACTGCAGGGTCTTGCTTCCGGAATTTTCTTCCGGCAGGAGAATACGATAAAAGAGCCGATTCAGATGGTAGCCGATCATACGCACATAATACATTTCGTCATCGGTAAAAGCGCCATCCTCCCGGGTTCGGTAGAGGGTTAAAACCCCCAGAAAGCGATTATTATAAGTGATATTCAGCTGGAGAGAATCATAGATATGATAGGGACTGTAGCATTCCAGATAAATGGGCGTGTTCAGTCTCTTATAATCCGGCAGCATCTTGCTTTCGCAGATCAGGGTGGAATAACCGGAGTCCATCGTCCACAGGGTATGATCCTTTTGTGCCATCTGTATATATTTTTCTTCTACGGCTGTAAATTCCGGCGGGATGCAGACGGGGTCTGTAAAATGGGCATCAAGAGGGGCAAGATCGGATAATAGAATACTGCCATACGAATAGGGTACCAGGCTCTGCAGGTGACGAAGAAGATTTCGCCGGAGCAGCAGCATATTGTCACTTTCGTAAAGCTGATAGATCAGGTTGTTCAGCATCATGATATCGTTTCTTTCCATGGAATAGCCCTTCCTTACTGAAGCAGTGGCAGAAATCTTTTTTTAAATTCCCCTTTTACCCTTTTTACTTAGGCATACCTTTACTTAGGTCTTTGCTTATGCATATGGCATGTTTTTCTTTGAATATACTCTATATTGAGTATAAAATCAAATATTAGAAGTACTTTATAAACAAATTAGGGTAGAAAGAGAGAAAAAATACGAAAAAGAAAGTATTTTCGGATGAAGGTACGACTGGTAAACTGCAAGCATAAGTTAAATAAAAACTTTTGTTCCGGCAAAAAAGCTGGATACAAAAGGGAATGAAGGAAAGATACAAAGGCGTATTGATTTCAGGTGAAATCATGCGCATTTTTTCGTAATAGGAGGAAAATCCGCTTACGAAAGGAAAGGCTTCTTTATTACAGGAAACTCCCGACCTGTCCTCCCGACAGAAAAAGAAAGCTGCGTATCTTCTTTTATGTAACAGGTATAAAGCAGTAAGAAGAAAGGAACGTATTATGGCAGACAGCAAGCAGGTAATCAAAGACCTTGACAGAGTAATTAAACTGATTGAAACCGACACAAAGGACATTCCGGCAGAAGAGAAAAAAGCAATGGTTGCAGAGACTCTGGATCATTTCGATAACTATGTAAGCCCGGGCTGGCTGAAATATCGTAAGTCTGTATCCTCTGATTCTGAGGGTGGTGCAGTTCTGGAGTGGCAGGATGAAGGTGCTTACTGCTATGGACTGAACGGAGAGAAATTTATCGACTGCCTGGGTGGCTTCGGTATCTATACATGCGGACATCGTAATCCGGAGATCCTGGAAGTTGTAAAGGCTCAGCTTGATCACCAGGCTCTGCATTCACAGGAGTTACTGGATCCCCTTCGTGGCTACCTTGCTAAGGCAATGGCTGATATCACACCGGGCGATCTGCAGTATTGCTTCTTTACAAACGGTGGTGCTGAGGCAGTAGAGATGGCTCTGAAACTGGCACGTATTGCAACAGGCGGACGCTGGTATATCTCTACCGTAGGTGCTTTCCACGGAAAATCAATGGGTGCTATCTCCATGGGTGGTAAATCTACTTATCGTGTACCTTATACACCGATGGTACAGCAGGTACAGCATGTAGAATATGGTAATGCAGAAGATATCCGCAAGGCAATCCGCAACCTGGTTGCAGTTGGTGAGAAAGTTGCAGCTGTTATCCTTGAGCCGATTCAGGGTGAGGCTGGTGTTATCATCCCGCCGAAGGGCTATCTGCAGGAAGTAAGAGAAATCTGTGATGAGTATGGCGTAGCTCTGATCTTTGATGAGATCCAGACTGGTATGGGTCGTACAGGTACCATGTGGAGATGCGAAGCAGAAGGCGTTACACCGGATATCATGACTTATGGTAAGGCATTCGGTGGTGGAATCCTTCCGATCACAGGTATCATCTGTAAGCCGTCTATGTGGGTTGATCAGCTGGTTGAAAACCCCTGGCTGCTTGGTTCTCCGACATTCGGAGGAAACCCGCTTTGCTGTGCAGCAGCAATTGCTACAATTAAATATATGCTTGAAAATGATATCCCGGGCGTTTGCAAGGCAAAGGGCGAGGTATTAAAGGCAGGACTGGAAGGTCTGGCTGTTAAATATCCGGAGATCATCCAGGAGGTTCGTGGTACAGGTTTGATGCTTGCAGTAGAGTTCCACACCAGTGATCTTGGATATGAGACTTCTAAGGGACTCTTTGCAAGACGTGTTATGACAGCTGGTACTCTGGTAAATGCCAAGACCATCCGTTTTGAGCCGACAGCTGTTATTTCCGATCAGGATATCAAAGATGTAATCTCCAGATTCGATGAAGCACTTGCAGATGTAAAGGCAACTCTGTAATCTGAAAAGAGTAAAATTCAGGATAACATTCTAATCAGTGTTTTCTTAGATGTGTGAGATATGCAAAGGGGCATACTTCCGTATGGAAGTATGCCCCTTTTTGCATAATAGGAAATTCCTTTGGAATTTCTATTATGCAAAAAGCAATAGAAAGGGAGGATTGATATATGAACCTTGGGCTGATAGCAGTACTGATCACACTCCTGATCATCGTGGGAGCGGTTGTAACCAGAAGATGTGTAGAGGTGATGATCGCAGGATCTCTTCTTGCAGCAGTCTTTCTGTTTGGAAAAGGATTCTTAACGGGATGGAGCGAATCCTTACAGAATATGCTGTCGGAAAATGTATGGGTTATGTTGGTATGCCTTCTGTTTGGCGGCTTGATCGGCCTTCTGACAGATTCAAAGGGTAGCTTTGGCTTTTCAAAATATATTTCAAAGTTTTGTAATACCCAGAAAAAAACCCTTATGACAACTTTTATCATGGGCATTTTGATCTTCGTTGATGATTATCTGAACGTTTTATCAATCGGTGCCTGCATGAAAAAAATCAGTGATAAGCAGAAGCTTCCGAGAGAAACTCTGGCTTATCTTTTGGACTCTACGGGAGCACCGGTTTGCGTTCTCCTCCCATTTTCAACCTGGGCAGTTTTTTATGCGAGTCTTTTCTATGAGCAGGACAGCGTAAAGGCACTGGGAGTAACGAGTGCAATGGCAGCTTATGTGAAGGCAATTCCCTTCCTCTTTTATCCGATCATTACTCTGATCATTGTTTTTCTTTTTGTAATGGGATGGATGCCAAAGCTCGGACTGATGAAGAAGGCTTATCAGCGAGTAGAGGAAACCGGCAAGGTATATTCCGATGCCAGCAGAAAGTACAATCATGATGATCCGGAAGAGGAGGAGGATGGAAATATCTGGAACTTCCTGATTCCTATGGGTGTTCTGGTAGCAGTGGCAGTTGTTACGGGAGATATCTTAAATGCGGTAATCCTGGCACTGATCGTATGCTTTGTTATGTATGTTCCGAGAAAGATCCTGAGCGTGGATGAATTCTTAAGTTCTATGATTCGGGGCTTTGGAGATATGCTGCCGACTCTTACCATGCTGCTGGTTACCTTTGTTTTAAAGGATATTTCCGGACAGATGGGAATGACAGATTACATTATCAGCCTGGCAGAGCCCTTCCTTTTCGCAGCAGTATTCCCGGCAATGGTATTTATTCTGGGCGCAGTGCTTGCTTTCACAACCGGTTCTGACTGGGGAATGAGCTCTATCATTACACCGATTGTATTCCCCTTGGGTGCAGCGCTCGGGGCAAATCCGGTTCTGATCATGGCAGCAGTTATTTCAGGCGGAACCTTCGGAAGTCATGCCTGCTTCTATGCAGATGCAACCCTTCTTGCTTCCCAGTCCTCCGGAATCGACAATATGGAGCATGCCCTCTCGCAGATCCCCTACGTTATCATATCGAGTATTTTGTCTGTAATTTGTTTTGTGGCAGCAGGATTTGTGCTGTAAAATAAAAGAACGGGATAAAGAATAAGACAAGATTCGACAGGAGGTAGCTATGAGCCATTATATCGTAACGATTACAAGACAGTTCGGAAGTTTGGGACGTCCGATCGCGAAGAAAATGAGTGAGATACTGGGAATAGAATATTATGACAGAGATATTGTCGATCAGGCAGCCCAGAAGCTGAAACTGCCGGTATCTGTAATTGATCAGGAAGAAGAAAAAGCCGTAAAGCAGGCGGTGAATCCTTTTTCAAAGATGATGTTTCCCCTTGGAAAGGGAACCAATGCCGTACAGGATGACATCTTTGAGGCACAGAAAAATATTATTGAATTTCTGGCAGAAAAGGACAGCTGTATTATGGTAGGAAGATGCTCGGATTTCATCCTCAGTGAGATGGAAAACAGCATGCACATTTATATTTATGCTTCTTATGAAGCAAGACTGGCACATTGTATCAACGACCTTGGCCTGGAAGAAGAAGAGGCAAGGAAAATGATCAAATCCGTAGACCAGGCAAGAGATTCTTATCATATGCAGTATGCCGGATATCTTCCGGATGACAAAAGACACAAGGATATTATGATCGACAGCAGTCTCTTCGGCGTAGAAGGGACAGCAGAATTTCTGGCAGATGCAGTAAAGAGAAAAATGCAGGAGCAGGAATAAAGCCTGCTTTTAGAAAGGAAGTAAATAATGGAATTAAAGAAAATGTATATTGACGGAGAATGGGTGGAAGGAAGCGAAGGCAAAACTTTTCAGTCAATCAATCCGGCAACCGGAGAAGTAATTGCAGAGATCGCAGAGGCATCCGTAGAAGATGCCAGAAAAGCAATTGCAGCAGCAAAAAAATCCTTCTATGAGACCAGAGAATGGAGAGATATGGATTCTCAGGCCAGAGGAGATATGATCCTGAAGATCGCAGATGCAATCGAAGCACATGCAGATGAACTGGCACACCTGGATTGTATCGATATGGGTAAGCCACTCAGAGAGGCAGAGGCAGATGTGGATGATGCCGTACATTGCTTCCGTTACTATGCCAGCCTGATCAAGACACCGCATGGCGGCTGCTATGACGTAAATACAGGCTTTGGCGAGATGCACAGCTATACCGTACATGAGCCGGTTGGTGTTTGCGCAGAGATCACACCTTGGAATTATCCCCTTCTGATGGGTGTTTGGAAGCTGGCACCTTCTATTGCAGCCGGAAACAGTGTTGTCTTTAAACCGGCTTCCGTTTGCGTTCTTTCCTGTATCAGACTTTTCGAGATTTTTGAGGAATGCGGCCTGCCGAAGGGCGTTGCAAACCTTGTAATGGGACCGGGCGGAAGCATCGGAAATGAGCTTGCCGGCAACAAGGATGTAGATATGGTAACCTTTACCGGAAGTACAGAGGTTGGCCAGAGCATCATGCGTCAGGCTGCCAATAATGTAAAGAAGGTAGGCTTAGAGCTTGGCGGTAAGTCCCCGAATGTCATTTTTGCAGATGCTGACCTTGACGGAGCCGTAGAATGGGCTATGATCGGTATTTTCCTGAATCAGGGTGAGATCTGTTCCGCAGGAAGCCGTATCATCATTGAAGAAAGTCTGAAGGATGAATTTGTCAAGAGACTGGCCAAGAAGGCAAATGCGATCACCATCGGAAATCCTCTGGAAAATCCGGATATGGGAGCAATGGTTTCCGAATCTCATATGAATAAGGTGCTTGCTTATATCGAAAAAGGAAAAGAAGAGGGCGCAAAGCTCGTATGCGGCGGAGAACGTTATACAGAGGGCGAATGCGCGAAGGGTTATTTCATCCGTCCGACCATTTTTGATGAGTGTACCGATGATATGACCATCGTCAAAGAAGAAATCTTCGGACCGGTTGTAACGATTCAGACCTTTAAGACCGAGCAGGAAGCCGTTGATATGGCTAACAATACACCTTATGGTCTTGCAGGTGCTGTCTTCACTTCGGATGTATCCAGAGCAATGCGAGTGATCAAAGAGATCCGTGCAGGTATTACCTGGATCAACTGCTATAACCCGACCTTTAACGAGGCACCTTGGGGTGGTTATAAGATGAGCGGTATCGGCAGAGAGCTTGGCGTACATGGCTTAGAGGAATACCAGGAGGTAAAACAGATCAATATCAATCTGCATCCGGGTATTGTCGGCTGGTATGAGAATGAGTAAAGTGCCGGGAGTGCGCAAAAAGGATTTATAGGACAAAATGTGTTGATAAAAGTTGCCTCCAGCCCTTGAAATTAAAGGGCTGGAGGCAATTTTGTTTTCTTTGAAATAAAAACATAGAGTGTGCGAGTCGATAAGCAGATCCTCTAATGACACACTGCGTTCTCTATTCCTCAGCAGCG
>CAVHNP010000096.1:0-6962 GCA_963637505.1 Prevotella sp. CAG:279 | reverse complement strand
CGCAAGTTCCGGGTAAGCTGCTTTAATATAATCTGCAACAGTCTGTGCTCTTTCTTCCGAAAGCTTCTGATTATGTTCCTCCTCTCCTGAAGAGTCTGTATACCCCTCCACTACAATGGAGGAAACTTTTCCTTCTTCCATTGCTTCTGATATTACTGGTACATAGGCTGCGAGGAAGTCATCCAGATAGGATTTTCCCTCATCAGACAGATCCGCTTTATCTACAGCGAAAAGAACATTGGTATCCATCTGTACCGTTCCTGTTGTCTCATCGACCTTTGCAGAATCCAATCCCTGCTCTTTAAAGGCGCCCATCAGCCCATTTGATACAGCTGTCTGGTTTTCTTTCAGTTCGCCCAACTCCTCTTCACTCAGATCACTTACCTCCGTATCTGACGCCAAGTTGTCACTTAATTCCCCATTCCAATATGTTTGATCATCATATACATAGGGATACCATTTTCCGTCAATACAAATAGACAAGCCACCATCCAGGCCTCCGTTCGGCCGCTCGCTGATCAGGAAGGTACCGGTAAGCTCTCCGCCTTCCCCTTCCTCTGACTTACCTTCATCATAGTCATAGCGGTAGGTACTTTCCCAACTAAGCGTAAACTGATTGCCATTAATCTGGGTTGTTACATTCTGGCCTCTTCTGCCATCTGCCCATTCAATTACGCTGCTATCGGGAAAGTCTTCATCTGTAGATAAAGTAAGATGTACGATCCCATCATATCCATCAGAGGAGCTTTTGGCATAGCCCCATTCATAGAGTCCTTTCTTTTTTTCCTCCGCATTAAGCATATCCCAAGGTCTCAGCCTTGTACTTTCTCCATCCCTGGATAGGATCAGATCCAGCCCGTCAAAGCCATACGAATATTCGATCCACTTATCGCGATCCTCTATGTAGTAGGTCAGATAATCCGGCTCCTCTTCATCTGTGATAAGATAGGCGAGACCCATATAAAGCTTATCCCCCACAACCTCATATGCAAACTGGAAGGTATTCCCTGTAGAATAGGAATATTCATCATCCTCTGAATACTTGTACCGCATCACGTAGGTGATCTGCATATGATCATATTGCAGATATTCATGCACCGCATTGATCTGCTCATCTGTCAGACCTGCTTCCTTTAATTCCTTGTCTGATTTTCCTTTCAGATCGGAATTCAGAAAGCTGGTATCCGCCTCTATCTCTACCGGAAGGATCTGCACTTCACGTGCTTTTGAATCCGCTATCTGCAAGGTCATATAGTCGTAATCATCTTTATGCTTCTCTGCATAGGAACTGTCTTTCGTTTGATAGAGTTCTTCATTCCTATACATTCCATAGAGCATGTAGGCATCCGGATATTTACCCAAATCTACCGTTGCCACATTCTCTGCCGAAGCAGTCCCTGCTCCGTCCATGCTTTGCCCGCCATCACTCTTTCCGTCTGTCGCTCCACAGGCTGTAAAAGTCATCATGCAAAGCAAAAGCCCGCTCATTAGCCAAAACTTCTTCATCTTTTTTCTCTTCTCCTTATCATTCATCGCTCTTTAAAGACTGGTAAAGGCATCCAGAATCTCCTGACAGTTATCGTCAACATAAGAAAATACCGTTATCGTCATGACGCAGGAACCCTTTATGATATATGTCTGCCTAATATAACAGGAAATACCATTTACTTCCCCTGTCGTTTTCAGCATCTTTGTTTCCTTACCTAAAAAACGCCCGCTTACTACCGATGAACTTACATTTTCATATCCCATTTCTTCCAGCTCAGAAGCTATAGACTGATCCTCAATGAGCGCATTTAAATAGGACTCTATTTCTTCTTCTGTTATTCCGCTGATGCCCTCATCCGACTTAGTAATATTTGTATTGACCACCTGATAGCTTTTCTCGGTATCATACTGAGCCAACATATCCATCGCCGTCTGACCCGCATCTAAAATCTCATGCAGCTTTTCATTGGATGAGGCATAATTTGCGTCATCTATCTCTTCTTCCGTCTGATATTCCCAGGGATCTTCCAGCTTACACTGAATCCCAAAATAGCTGTTCTGATATGTACTCCCGCTTATTGTGCCGACAGAAACCTCTCCAACTTCCTCTTTTGTATCTGTCTCACTTGCAGACTGACCGGATCTATCATAAAGGCTAAAGTAGCTGTCCGCCTGATCCACAGCTTCCAGATCTGTTCCGTTAATATTGATAGTAAGCAGATAGCGATCATCTTCTTCTGATACCATATAAATGGTTACGCCATAAAAGGGAACGCCATCCTGCTTAAAGGTATACTGTCCGACATAGTGTTTTTCTCCAAGGAATTCGATTTCTTCTACATTATTTTGAAAGTCCGTGATTTCTGCATCTTCCCCATAATATTCCTTTACAGCTTCCTCATCCGTAACCGAATTTTCCGCAATCTTCTTCTCATCATCAGACCATGTCTGCGTCTCATCCAGAGCAGATGCTTTTTGCAGATCAAGATAAATATAGGTCGTCTCATCAACAGCTTCAAAAACCGTCTGACTGCTGCCAAGTGCAAGGTAGGATCGGATCGTATCGTAGGATGTGTCGGCGTTTGCAGCTTCTATCACATCCTGATCCACACCGGTAAAGCCTCCTCTGCTTTCCAGACTGTAGCTGTCCGGAAGGGAAATGACAAAGCCAAAGGAGGGATTTTCATATCCCTGGGAGACATATCTTCCGATCATATCATCGCCGGGACTCTCCGCCTCACTGCTATCCGTATTTTCTGTATTACTTGTATCTGTTTCTTCTTTCACGCTTCCCATCAGTCCATCACTTGATTTGGACGAACCGCCTGTTGAAGAGCTGATTCCTCCACAGCCTGTTAATGCTGACAGGCCAAGGCAGCCTGCCAATATCAGGGCGAAGGCTTTCACCTGTTTATTTTTCATACTATTTCTCTCTCCTACACTTCTCTCCACTCTAATAACGGAGCTGTCGTTTCATGCGACAGCTCTTGTTATTTTCCTATTCATTATCTTTTTGTATTCGGCTTAGCCGCATAATTAATGATCAGGGCAATCCAGGAAAAGAAAATACTCAAAATTACCCACTTTACCACACTTCTGTTTTTTTGTTCTGCGACCTTAATATTTGCTACAAGGCAAGCAATCCAAATGATCAAACTTATTACTGATACTCCGCTCATTTCTTTTCTCCTTTTTTCAAAACTCACTCGCGAATCTTGCACACCGGATTCGGGTGCTGTCTTAGCAGACATATACATCTTTAAATTCGTGCACATCCTCGCGCAGCATTTTACTCAGTCGGTGCTCGGACTCAGACCAAGTTAAATATCTTCATTTACAATCAGCAAGAGCCCCGGAATCGTACCGACAAAAAGGGCTGCTATCTTTAATCCGCTGCTGATTGGTTCCCGCCGGTCTATTCTGTTAAGAATTTTCTTTCTGATCGGGATACACCATAGCAAAGCGATGCCAAAGGTACAAAGTCCCATCACGACCGTACAGATATTCAAAAGTATCCTTATCGTCTTAAGATACTTCTCATCTGGATAGTCTCCTTCCAGGACTGTACTCTTCGGTGAATTATCCTCACCTCCTCCCACAGGTCTTTCTTCTGCTTTTCCCTCTTTCTTTTTGTCCCAGCCGTCATAATGCGTCACATCTTTCGGATCATCGTCATCTTTTCCGCTGTCATTCTCCGGAGAAAAGCCTCCAACGCCTTTTCCATTTACTGAGCTCCAGCCATTGGGAAGTATCAATGGCTTATCTTCTTCTGAACCGGGTTTCCGAGGAGGCATAGGCTTCTTCGGAGTGGGTGAATCTTCAGGAGGCTCCGGTTTCGGAACCCCTGGCCCTCCTGATAGCTCATCCAAAGCCTGATACATCTCCCAAGCAGAAGAATACCGGTCTTGCGGAGCAGAAGCAGCCGCTTTTAGGACGATTTTTTGTAAGGCCTCGCTACCGTATTTAGGCGGCGGCAGCTTTTCGCCCTTCACCCTTTTTGCCTGCGCTTCATTGATTTCATCCTGGCTTGGCAGATAGTCCGCATCAATAAAAGGCCGTTTACGATTGTTCAATATCCAATAGAGAACCAATCCCAGGGAGTAGATATCAACCTCTTTTCCATAGTCCTCCTGTTTGATCACCTCCGGCGCCATATACCGTTCTGAACCGATCGTGGTTGCCTGGGTTGCATGATCCATGCTTTTGGCAATTCCAAAATCTCCTAATTTGTAATCACCAAAGTTCGAGATCAGGATATTTTCCGGCTTAATATCCCTATGGACGATATGCTTCGATTCACAGAGCATAAGAGCAGAACAAATATCCTTGCCGACTTTTATAACTTCTTCCTCCGGTATAGATTCCCCATATTGCTTGATTCTTGCTGTCAGCGGTGTCAGGAGCTCCATCCGAATATAGACATCCCAGCCGATTCCATCCTCATGTGCTTTTACTTCAAAATCCTCACAGCTTACGATATTGGTCTGTCCCTTAAAAGCCAGCATAATCCGATACTCATTCGCATATTTAACAAGAATATCCTTGTACTTCTTTTTGATACTGACAAGGTCATATCCATCTGTAAAATCCGCTTCAATATCTTCCTCATTTCTGGGAAGAGAAAGTACCTTTACAGCAGCCACTTCCTTACCAGCAGCTGAAATACGTTCTGCCTGATAAACAGCACCATAACCGCCCCTGCCCAGTCTTTTTACAATCTTCCATCCCTGCCATGGCAAAGAAGGATATCTTTCTTCTTCCATTCTCATCTTCCGGCGTCTACCTCTTTGCATCCACTACCATTGCCGTAATATTATCCCTGCCTCCTGCTTTCAATGCAGCTTTAAGAATTGCTCTTACACAGGCCTCTGGATTATTTTTTTGCTGCAAAATCTCTTCCAAAAGGGAAAAAGGCAGCATATCCGTTACACCATCACTGCAGAGAAGAAAACGATCCTCCCTCTCCCACTGCAAAAGGTCTACATAGGGCTGCAGTCTTATCTCTTCCGGATCCATTCCCAGATACTGGGTCAGATAGGGTTTACGGTTGCTGATGCCGTTTTCCTTCATATAAGCCTCATCTGTCTGATCCTTTGAAATCTGCCGGAGTACTCTGTCCCGCAGAAGATAACACCTGCTGTCTCCCACATTGACTATCCAGACCAGCTCTTTTGAAAAGTATAGACCCGCTAAGGTCGATCCCATCATTTCTACATCCAAACGGGAAGCCTCCCGGAAGATCCGATCATTCATCTGCCTGCATAGAATCTCAAGATTCTCTTTTTTTTCGTTTAGACCAAAGCTCAAAGGCCTGTTTTTTTCTTCTGCTTGCAAATATTCTTCTGCTGCCTTTGCAGCTGTATAGGCGGCAATTTCACCGTATTCTCCTCCTCCCATACCATCAAAAACAGCAAAAAATCTTTCTTTTTTCAAAGAAAAGCTTTTCTCTAAAATACTGTCCAGCCCCTGATTGGAACTTGCCATATAGCGTCCCGCAAAGAAAAAGTTATCCTCGTTATTTTTTCTTCGCCTGCCTGTATGGCAGCCACAGGCGGCTGATAGCAGGGAGGAAGAGGCATTATCCAGCATTTTTGAAAAAGTGCTTAAGCCCATCTCTTATTTCTCCATCTCCTCTTCTTTATCCTCTTTGTTTTTTCTTCCTAAGAGTGCAGCTTCCATGGCCTCTGCCAGCTCCTTCCGGTACTCCTCACCCTTTTGATCCCTGTAACCAGTAAAGAGAACTTCCTCTATACTGTCTTCATTAAAAGCCAGCTTTTCCTCCTTTAGACCGGTTCCCAGAATGATATTTACCCCTATATACTGCCAAAGGTTCTCTTCCTCATCATAGGGATAATATCCGATGATCATCAGAGGGAGCTTATTTTCCTTCCGTCTGACTACTGTGCCAAGGGGTAGTAATTTCATTTCTTTTCTCCTTTCCCCTCGTCCTTTATTCCATCCGCAGGGCTTTTTCTGCTTCCTCTGCTGATAAATGATCGAAGCATTCCGAAACCTTTTCTATGTAATCTGTAATGATGTCACTAAAGCCGTTGCTGTAGCCCTCTGCTAAGACCTCTGCCTCCTCCACTGGAATATACTTCACATAGTCATCCGAAATATAACCATAGGGATAGGGAACAAGCATGCCGCATACCTTCATCTTTTCTACGAATTTTACATTTTGAAATCCGATCACCAGGCCAAGCTCTTCTCCGACCTTAAGAATTGAGCCAAGTGTTACCTTTTTTTTCATCTGATCTCCTATCCATCTTTTCCTGCAGATCTTATCCATCGTCCTGCTGAATTAAAACATGGCATGCCACCCCTGATTTGCCTTCTTTCCAAACCAATTGATGGCATTCCCTACTGTAATTGCCGCATCTCCGATCACATTACTGCCTTGGACAATATTTAAGCCTTCACCTACCGCTACCGCCGCATCTCCAAGCTTGGAAAAAGACTTTTCCACCTCATTTCCAACCATTCCAGCACCTACATCATAAATATTGTAGATTTCTCCGTAAGTAGAAACCGCCATGCATTTTCCAAGGCTTCCAAGGGCATTCAGGTAATCCCCCTTTTCCATATAGTTGTTTATTTCCGTTGAAAAGGCGTCTTCCGCATCCTTTATAATCTGGGTTCCCTTTGCCTGACCTCCGTAGACCACATCGTAGGCTTCCTTATATAATTTTCCTTTCGAAAAATCAAAGACCTCAACCAGTCCGCTTCCATCACTTTGCCAGTTAAACGTCCCCTCTTCCATTTTCTCTGCCAGCTTTCCAAGCTTTGAAAAGCGCTTTAAAATATCATTTGTCTTTACATCACTTCCCCTAGCCTTATCTGCGGTATCTATCATCTTTTTCACCCAGGTCGGCAGCTTATCATACTCTTCCGAAACACCAGCCCACGCATCGGCAAAGCTGTCTCCCAGCCCCATTTTTCCCGACATTTCCTTAGATGATGTCTTCTCCCAA
>CAVHNP010000095.1:0-6969 GCA_963637505.1 Prevotella sp. CAG:279 | reverse complement strand
AATGCTTCGCATTCCGCTCGCGCGCGGGCGTATGCGCATGCGCATACTTTTTTATATTTAATAGAAGAAAAGTTTATGCAAACATGTAAACATCAAAGGAGATAAGGATAAGATGAATAAAGCAGGAACAAAATGGGAAACCGTCTCAATGAATGAAGCAGAAAAGGCCCTTGTGATCATCGATCAGACCCTGCTGCCCGGTGAGGTGAAGATGCTGCATCTGACAAAGCAGAATGAGATCTGGGAAGCCATTAAAAGGCTTCAGGTCAGGGGAGCACCGGCGATCGGTGTAGCTGCCGGCTTTGGTCTCTATCTGGCAGCTTTGGAGATTGAGACAGAGGAGAAGGAGGTCTTCTTTGAAGAACTGAAAAAGGCAAAGGACTTCCTGAATTCATCCCGACCGACGGCAGTGAATCTTTCCTGGGCTTTGAATCGTATGGAAGAGACTGCATTAAATCATGCGGAAGAAAGTATTCCGGAAATCAAGGAGATACTGAGAGAGGAATCCTGGAAGATTAAGGAAGAGGATTCGGAAATGTGCCGTATGATCGGAGAGCATGCCCTGACTCTCTTGAAGCCTGGCATGGGACTTCTGACCCATTGTAATGCGGGAGCACTTGCTACTTCCAAATACGGAACCGCAACAGCGGCCATGTATCTCGGTCACGAAAGGGGTTATGATTTTAAGGTCTTCTGTGATGAAACAAGACCCCTCCTGCAGGGAGCCAGACTGACCAGCTTTGAATTGGCAGAAGAGGGAATCGATACAACTCTGATCTGCGACAATATGGCACCGACCGTAATGAAGAAGGGCTGGATCGATGCGGTTTTTGTTGGTTGTGACCGTGTTGCCGCAAACGGAGATACTGCTAATAAGATCGGAACCAGCTATGTTGCCCTGGCGGCAAAGCGCTTTGGTATTCCCTTTTATGTATGTGCGCCATCTTCTACAATTGATTTTCAGACCGAGAGCGGAGAGGAGATTGTGATCGAAGAGAGGGATCCGGAGGAGCTTAGAAGCATGTGGTATGAGAAGCCAATGGTATCGGAGAAGGTGAAAATCTATAATCCGGCCTTTGATGTAACCCCGGCGAGCGACATCACGGCTATCATTACGGAAAAGGGAATCGTCTATCCGGATTTCAGAGAAAATCTGAAAAAGACTTTACTTTAAAACTTTAGTATTGTAAAATTTTAAAGTGAGAAAAAAAGCTCGCACTGCTTAGAACCGAGGAAAATAACATGAGAGATAAATTACATACAGAAGCAGTAAGTCATTTATTTCAGGCGATTCTGACCCTGGAAAGTGAGGAAGAATGCTTCGAATTTTTTGAGGATTTATGTACGATCAATGAACTTTTGTCCTTATCTCAGAGATATGAGGTTGCGAAAATGCTCCGGCAGAAGAAAACCTATCTTGAGATTGCGGAGAAAACCGGAGCTTCAACAGCTACGATCAGCCGTGTAAATCGTTCCCTGAATTACGGAAACGATGGCTATGATATGGTTTTTGCACGTTTGAAGGAAGAAGACAAAGCACAGGACTAAGATAATATGATGAATCTTAATGACATGCAGCAGGAGGCAGTGGAACATGTGAATGGGCCGCTACTTATTCTGGCCGGCGCAGGCAGCGGAAAGACCAGAGTAATCACCCTTCGTGCTGCATATTTAATACGCCAATGTGGGGTTGACCCATGGAATATTCTGGCGATCACATTTACCAACAAGGCAGCTGCGGAGATGAGAGAGAGAATCCGGCAGGAGGTAGGCTTTGGCTCGGAAGCGATCTGGGTGGCAACCTTTCACTCTACCTGTGTCAGAATCTTAAGAAGGCACATCAATCTGCTGGACTATGATACCAACTTTACCATTTATGATGCAGATGATCAGAAAAGGCTGATGAAGCAGATCATCAAAAAGCTGCAGCTGGATACAAAAATGTATAAGGAAAGGCCTCTTTTGAATGAGATCTCTTCCGCCAAGGATGAACTGATTTCTCCGATTGAATATAAGATCAAGGCAGAAGGGAATTTTGCCATGGAGATCAAGGCCAAGGTATATCAGGAATATCAGAATGAACTGAAGAAGAACAATGCCCTTGATTTTGACGATCTGATCTTTAAAACTGTAGAGCTCCTGCAGGATCATGCAGATGTGCTTCGCTATTATCAGGATCGTTTCCGCTATATCATGGTGGATGAGTATCAGGATACCAATACCGCTCAGTTTGAATTGATTCGTCTTTTAGCCAATAAAGAGAAAAATCTCTGCGTGGTCGGTGATGATGATCAGTCCATTTACAAGTTCCGTGGCGCCAATATCCGCAATATTCTGGACTTCGAGAAAAATTATCCGGATGCAAAGGTGATTCGACTGGAACAGAATTACCGTTCGACCGGCAATATCTTAAATGCGGCAAATACCGTGATCGAAAATAATAAGGGCAGAAAAGGAAAAAAGCTCTGGACCGACAATGAAGAAGGAGCAAAGCCTGTTTTCGTCAGACTGGATGATGCCTACGAGGAAGCAAAATATATCGCTGAAAATATCCGAAAGGAAGTAAAGCTAAAGGGACGCGCTTATTCGGATATTGCGGTTCTTTACCGAACCAATGCCCAGTCCCGTATCCTGGAGGAACGATTGATCCTGAGCGGCATTCCCTATAAGATCGTAGGCGGCGTGAATTTCTATGCAAGAAAAGAGATCAAGGATCTGATCTCTTATCTGCAGATTCTGGATAATCCGGCGGACGATCTGGGAATCCGAAGAATCATCAATGTTCCAAAGAGAGGCATCGGAGCAACAACGATCGAACGGATCCAGCTCTATGCGGATGCGGAAGAGATCAGCTTCTATGAGGCCATGCTCCATACGGAAAGAATTGATTCCCTGAAGCGTTCGGCTGCCAAGGTAAAGGAATTTGCCTCTTTCCTGGAGAAACTGCGGGAGGATGCCAAAGAGGATTCCCTGTCGGATCTGATGCAGAAGATCATAGAGGGAACAGGCTATGTGGAAGAACTCGAGGCAGAGGATACGGAAGAAGCCAGAGGCAGGATTGAAAATATTGACGAGCTTCTGAATAAGATCATAGCCTATGAAAAAGAGACGGAGGAGCCTTCTCTGTCCGGCTTCCTGCAGGAAGTTTCTCTGGTGGCTGATATCGATGATTATGATGAAGAGCAGGACTATGTCGTATTAATGACCCTTCACAGTGCCAAAGGTCTGGAGTTTGACTGCGTCTTTCTGGCTGGAATGGAGGATGGACTCTTCCCCGGCTATATGAGTATCATGGCAGACGATCAGACCGAGATCGAAGAAGAAAGAAGACTCTGCTATGTAGGTATAACCAGAGCCAGACAAAAGCTTTATCTGACTTCGGCAGCCCAGAGAATGACACATGGAGAAACACATTTTAATCCGGTTTCCCGATTTGTAAAGGAGATTCCGAAGGAATTTTTGGAAGGCTATATTCCGAAAAGCGGTTATGAGAAAGAAGCAGAATATGGAAAGATCGAATCCTCCATGAGCATGATGAAGGGGCATGATCCGATCGAGAAAACCATCAGCCGTTCTCAGAAAAAGAAGCCTTATACCAATATCTACCAGATGAAGGAAATGAAGAAGGCTGACCGGGGGCAGCTTGGCTATGAGGTTGGTGACCGGGTAAGGCATATCAAGTTCGGTGACGGGACAGTGCTGGATATTCGGGACGGTGGAAGAGACTATGAAGTAAGTGTTGAATTCGACGGTGTCGGCACTAAGAAAATGTTTGCTGCTTTTGCGAAGCTGAAGAAAATTTGAACAAGTCAGGCAGGCAATTTTTAGACTATTTTGCCAATTTGTAGCATAGGAGGCAGAGAAAAAAGATTGTTTTAGCTGCTATGCCTGTGCTATACTAACTTTAGTTTTTAGTCGTGCTTTCCGAATACGAGCGCGATTAACAGAAATTAAAATGGAGGGCTTTGTCATGAATGCAAAAATGGAAGAATTACAGGAATTACTCAGCAATGTAAAGCTTGCTGATGTCCTTAACAAAAATGAAGAGAAGAAGGTATCCAGAAAGCTTGTAGTAGCACTTGCAATTATCGGTGCTGTTGCAGCAGTAGCTGCTATTGCAGTCTTCGTTTACAAATATTTCGCACCGGATTATTTCGATGATTTCGATGATGAATTCGAAGATGATGATTTCGACGACGAAGATATTTTCGATGATGAACTTGATTAAGGAGTAATCTTATATGAAGAAGGGTGAGATTCTTGAGGGACTGATCGAAGAACTTCAGTTCCCGAACAAAGGAATTCTTCACGCGGATAACAGAACAATTACGATTAAAAATAGCGTACCTGGTCAAAGGGTACGCTATTCTGTTTCTAAGGTCCGCAAAGACAGAGCAGAAGGAAGACTTCTGGAAGTAACAGAAAAAGCAGACTACGAGCTGGATCAGGCCTGCTGCGAGCATTTTGGTATTTGCGGAGGCTGTAATTACCAAAATCTGCCCTACGAGAAGCAGCTAGAGATCAAGCAGGAGCAGGTGAGAAAGCTGCTGGATCCGGTTTTGCGGGAAGATGGACGGAGTTTTGAAGCTTTATTTGAAAAACTCTATCATTCTCCGAAGCAGTTCGGCTACCGCAACAAGATGGAATTTACCTTTGGAGATGAGGTAAAGGACGGTCCCCTTTCCCTTGGTATGCATAAGAGGGGAAGCTTTTATGATATTGTTCCGGTTACGAAGTGCCAGATCATTGATGAGGATTACCGGAAAATCCTGACAGCTACGATTTCTTTCTTTTCCGAAAGAGAAATCCCTTATTATCACAGGATGAGACATGACGGTATCCTGCGTCATCTTCTGGTGAGAAAGGCAGCGAAAACAGGAGAGATTCTGATCGATCTGGTTACGACAGACGATGAGCAGATAAAGACTGTCTGTCAGGAATATGCGAAGATGCTTCTTGCGCTGAAACTGGAAGGACAGATCGCCGGTATTCTTCATACCGTAAACGAATCTTTGGCAGATGTGATTCGTGATGATGGGACAGAGCTGCTTTATGGAAAGGATTATATCTATGAAGAACTCCTGGGATTGAGATTTAAGATTTCTCCCTTTTCCTTCTTTCAGACGAATTCTCTGGGAGCGGAGGTCCTTTACAGTGTGGTCAGGGATTTCGTTTCCCTGAAAAATGATCCGGTGGTTTATGACCTCTACAGCGGAACAGGAACCATCGCCCAGATCCTTTCTCCGGCAGCAGGTCAGGTAATCGGTGTGGAGATCGTAGAGGAAGCAGTGGAAGCGGCAAAGGAGAATGCAGAGCTGAATGGCTTGAGTAATTGCAGCTTCCTTTGCGGAGATGTTTTAAAGGCCTTGGATGAGATTGAAACCCTGCCGGATTTCATTGTTCTGGATCCGCCGAGAGACGGTATTCATCCGAAAGCCCTGAAGAAGATCATCGATTATGGTGTAGAATCCATGGTCTATGTTTCCTGCAAACCGACCAGCCTGGCCAGGGATCTTGTGAGTCTGCAGGCCGGCGGATATCATGTGGAGAGGATTGCTCTGGTCGATATGTTCCCCGGGACGGTGCATGTTGAGACGGTAGTATTGCTGTCTAAGGCACAGAATTAAATAACGATAAAAGGCTTGAAATCAAGGCATTTCCGAGTGTTCGGACGGTTCTTTAAGGGCTGCCTGGATGCTCGGATTTTTGCTGTGTGGAAATGTATCAACTGCCGAAAAATTGGGGTTGAGTTGACAGGATGAAAATGAGGTCTGCGAGTTGACAGGATGGGTATTTTTGTGGGGGTGAGGAGAGGGGATGGATGCGGAACGGTTGAATGGATGTAATAGTAAAAAAAAGCCAACCGGGGATTCTCCGGTTGGCATAAGGTTATTTTGCATCAATATTTTTCAGAGTAGTGCCTTCCGCATTGTGCCAGGTGGCGTTCCCGCTTAAGCTGGCTCCTCCGATATAAGAAGCAGCGGAAGAGGGGCTGGTGAACAGGATGTCCTCTAGCAGCACAAAGTTTTTATCTACCTTGGATGCATACTTCTCGCGGTTACGCAGGGCTGAATCAGGACAGCTCTTTGTCAGCTTGGAGCGTATCTGACTGCCCTTCAAAACCACAAATCCATCACTGGTCCGTTTCCCAGTGGCCTTTGCTCCGGAGCGATCGAAATATAACAATTCATCTGAGGTATCGGACATATCTTTCTCAGTAACCACAGGAGTAGGAGTGGAAGCGGCTAGCGGAACAAAGACTTTATGACCGAGAGTGCCCATGATGATTTTTGCATTATCGATGAACTCTTCCAGCTCACTTTCCTTTTCCTCTGTGATATTGCCGGGAGTAGGATCATTGCCGTTCTTCACTGCATAGCGCTTGGCTTGAACTGCCAGGTTACAGAAGCGGTTTTCAAGATAGCTTATTTCTGTAGGACCGAAGGAATTATTTGAGGTTGTAAATACAATCGCTTCTGTCCAGTAATCCTTTTCTGGATTTCGCTTGTGCTCCTGGAGACGATTCAGGATGCCTTCGCCATTTTTTCTGGCTCCTGCCTGTCCGATATATACCACGCTGTCTCCGGTTTCTTCATTCTTCCCAAACAGAAAATAAACACCACTCTGTTTCAGGTCATCTCTTTCTTTGCATTTGTTTAATTCCGTTCTTGGAATTTTATATGCAACACCGGTCCAGTTTGCTAGCGTACACTTCATCCGTCCGTTAGCATCTCCATCCATCAGGAAGAGATTGATGCTCTTGCCACGTGCCATCACACTACACCCCTATCATTTTATTTAAGTGAATATATCTGCCGCCATTTTACATGCTTTTTGCCGGTGTTTCAATCTATTTGGCTACGGAGATCCAATAACAGCAGCCCTTACGAATAAGGACTGCTGTTCTGTTAATCGTGGTGTGCCTGGCGGCGCACGTTTCTAACGGGTGCAAGTCCCGAATCCGCCCGG
>CAVHNP010000094.1:0-6975 GCA_963637505.1 Prevotella sp. CAG:279 | reverse complement strand
ACCTCTTGCTAAGCACTGGGGTTTTTCAACGGTTTTTGATCCTGGGCAGAACATCCCGTCCTTTACGACATAATAAACATAGATAAATAGACAAGCATGACCTATCATTTAACGGAAGTACTCAACACCGGATTCGAAAATCTTCATATCCTGGTTTCCGTAAATATTTTCTGCTACATATAAGCCCTTTCTTTCGGAATGTGCCATCTTACCAAGTACACGTCCGTCCGGACTTGTGATACCCTCGATCGCAAGATAGGAACCGTTTACATTCCACTCTTCATCCATGGTAGGCTTGCCTGTATCCGGATTTACGTACTGGGTTGCAACCTGTCCGTTCTCGAAAAGCTTATCCAGCCATTCTTTCGGTGCTACGAAGCGACCCTCTCCATGAGATACCGGATTTGTATAAATACCGCCCAGTTCAGCCTGCTGCAGCCAGGGGGATTTATTTGATACTACCTTCAGATATGCCATCTTTGAAATATGACGGCCGATCGTATTGTAGGTCAGCGTCGGTGCATCCGGCTTCTGGTCAACGATCTCTCCGTTCGGAACAAGGCCAAGCTTAATCAGAGCCTGGAAACCGTTACAGATACCAAGTGCCAGTCCATCTCTCTCATTCAGGAGCTTCTCAACTGCCTCTTTGAGCTTCTCGTTACGGAATGCAGTTGCGAAGAATTTAGCAGAACCCTCCGGCTCATCACCTGCTGAGAATCCACCTGGGAACATGATGATCTGTGCCTGGTTGATCGCATCCTCAAATACTTTAACGGATTCTCTGATGTCCTCTGCATTCAGGTTGCGGAAGACTTTGACATTTGCCTTTGCTCCGACTGCCTCAAAGGCCTTTGCACTGTCGTATTCGCAGTTTGTACCTGGGAAGACCGGAATGAATACGGTCGGCTTTGCAATTTTATTCTTGCAGATATAAATGCTGTCTGCCTTATAAATGCCGGTATCAAGATCGCTCTTATCTTTTCCTGCTGTATAGGGGAAGATCTTATCCAGAGGCTTCTTCCATGCCTCCAGTACTTCCTGCTCGGAGATCACAAGATCACCATAGGTAAATTCTGCTTTTTCTGTTACAGTTGCGATCACCTTACCATAGGCTGCTGCCGCATCCAGCTTATCTGCCGGAACCTCGGCCAAAATACAGCCAAAGGCCGGTGCAAAAAGTTTTTCCTCTTCTACGGAAGGATCGATCGCTACGCCAAGGGCATTACCGAATGCCATCTTGCTGATTGCCGGAACCAGACCGTTTGCATCCAGAACATAAGCAGATATGATGGTGCCGTTTCCTGTCATCTCATGGATCTGATCATAGAGCTTTCTGGTCTTTGCGAAATCCGGAATGTCATATTCATCCTTCTCGATCTCGAAGAGAACCAGTTTATTTCCTGCCTGCTTTAATTCAGGTGTTACAATATCGCTTCCCTTTGCCACATCAACCGCAAAGGATACCAGGGTCGGCGGTACATCAATATCATTGAAGGTACCGGACATAGAATCCTTACCACCGATTGAAGGCAGATCAAAGGCGATCTGTGCTCTGTAGGCACCCAGAAGAGCTGCAAAAGGCTGACTCCAGCGGGAAGGATCTTCTGTCATTCTGCGGAAGTATTCCTGGAAACTGAAACGGATCTTGCTATAGTCACCGCCGGCTGCTACGATCTTCGCTACGGAATCCAGAACGGCGTAGATCGCACCGTGATAAGGACTCCAGGAAGAAAGGAAGGGATCATAGCCATAACTCATCATAGTTACGGTATCGGTCTTGCCTTCCAGAACCGGAAGCTTGGCAACCATAGTCTGTGTTTCTGTCAGCTGATATTTTCCACCGTAGGGCATCAGTACGGAACCTGCTCCGATGGATGCATCGAAACGTTCTACCAGTCCCTTCTGTGAGCATTCATTGAGGGAGCTGATACAGCTGAGCCAGGATTCTTTTACATTATTAACGGAAACCTTATGGAAGAAGTTTCTGTCCTTATCCGGCATATCCACCAGGACATCTGTCTCCTGATGCGCACCGTTTGTTGCCAGGAAAGCTCTGGAGATATCTACGATCGTCTTGCCTCTCCAGCTCATCACCAGTCTGGCTTCTTCTGTTACAACCGCTACCTGAACTGCTTCCAGGTTTTCTTCTGCCGCATAACCAAGGAAAGCATCTACATCCTTGGGATCTACAACTACTGCCATACGTTCCTGAGACTCAGAGATCGCAATCTCTGTTCCGTCCAGACCAGCATATTTCTTCGGTACCTTATCCAGATCGATCTGCAGACCGTCTGCCAGCTCTCCGATCGCAACGGATACACCGCCTGCACCGAAGTCATTGCAAACCTTGATCAGCTTTGTAACTTCCGGTCTTCTGAACATTCTCTGGATCTTACGCTCTGTTGGCGCATTACCCTTCTGCACCTCAGCTCCGCACTCTTCCAGAGACTCTTCTGTATGGACCTTGGAAGAACCGGTTGCACCACCGCAGCC
The DNA here is from genome assembly GCA_963637505.1 of Prevotella sp. CAG:279. Classification (GTDB taxonomy): domain Bacteria; phylum Bacillota; class Clostridia; order Lachnospirales; family Lachnospiraceae; genus RUG14243. The sequence goes on along the minus strand of CAVHNP010000094.1, from coordinate 4,482 downwards.
GTCACGACCGGTACGGCCACCAAGGAGAATGATAATATCGCCCGGATCTGCATGCTCTCTTACTACATCGGATCTTCTTGCAGCACCGACAACGGCACCGATTTCCATACGCTTTGCAACATAATTCGGATGATAGATCTCTTTGACATAGCCTGTAGCCAGACCGATCTGGTTACCATAGGAGCTATAACCTGCTGCCGCATCCTGAACGATCTTCTTCTGCGGAAGCTTACCTGCAAGAGTTTCACTCATGGGCTTTGTCGGATCTGCCGCGCCTGTAATACGCATTGCCTGGCAGACATAAGAACGACCTGACAGCGGATCTCTGATACAGCCGCCCAGACAGGTTGCAGCACCACCAAAGGGCTCGATCTCTGTCGGATGGTTATGAGTCTCATTCTTAAAGCTAACCAGCCACTCTTCTGTCTTTCCGTCAATCTCAACCGGAACAACGATAGAGCAGGCATTGATCTCATCGGAAGGCTCCAGGTCATCCAGTTTGCCTTCTGCCTTAAGCTTCTTGGCAGCAATAGTTCCCAGATCCATGAGGCTGACATATTTATCGCTGCGTCCCGCATACATTTTCTTATGAGCATCGAGATATTCCTGATAGGTTCCCTCGATCACATCTTTATAATAGCCATCTTTGAATTCGATATTTTTCAGTTCTGTAGAAAAGGTAGTATGACGGCAGTGATCTGACCAATAGGTATCCAGAACACGGATCTCTGTCATGGAAGGATCTCTTTTTTCTTCCTCCTGATAATAAGTCTGGATAAATTTAAAATCACGGAAGGTCATGGCAAGACCAAGAGAATCATAGAGTTCCTTCAGAGCGGTCTCTTCCATATCTTTAAAGCCGTCAAAAATAAGAACATCAGCCGGTTCCTCATAAGCTGTCGCTAAGGTCTCCGGCTTCTCCAATCCGGTTTCTCTAGAATCAACCGGATTGATGCAGAGGCTCTTGATCTGACTAAGCTCTTCTTCTGTAAGCTCTCCGTAAATCACATAAGTCTGTGCACATTTTACAAGGGCATCATCGCCTGCACCGATCAGCTTAAGACACTGCTCTGCAGAATCTGCTCTCTGATCAAACTGTCCGGGAAGGGATTCTACACTGAAAACCTTTCCTCCCTCTGCATCGAATGTTTCCTCATAGATCTGATCTACCGGCGGCTCGGAAAAAATGGTCCTGAGCGCTCTGACATAAGTGTCCTCCGGCACGTTTTCCACGTCATAACGCACCAAAACCCGTACGCCTGTAACAGAAGTAATGCCAAGGAATCCGCTGATATCGGACTTCAGCTCTTTTGCTGTTACAGCAAATGCTTCCTTCTTTTCAACGTAAACTCTTCTTACCTGACTCATGTGTCTTCCTTTCTTCAGAAAATGCTGATAAAAAGCGACTTTATTAGTTCTATTGTTCTGCTCTCTTTCTAAGGAGCAAATACCTCCGATGATTATAACACGACAGAACGGAATTCATCAATTTTATTTGTCTGATTCCTAACATTCTTCTGTATCAAGCCACTTCTTCCTTTTTATCATCACTTTTTCTTATTCTCTCCTCTTACGGCTCCCAGTCTCAGTCTTTTCCTTCTCCCAGAAATCCCGGATCTCTTTTTCGCTGGTTTTCAGGCTTACCCTCTTATAAGAAGTCCATTCCTTGGGAAAAAGTTTTCTGTAATCATAGCGCAGAAAACGCTCATCCATCAAAAGGATCACACCCCGGTCATCGATCGTTCGGATCACCCTTCCTGCCGCCTGCAGAACCTTATTCATCCCGGGATACTGATAGGAATAAGCAAAGCCTTTCCTTTCTTCCCTATCATAATAGTCCTGCAAAATTTTTCTCTCGATATCCACCTGTGGAATGCCGGTTCCATAGATCGCAGCTCCGATCAGGGCATCCTCCTTCAGATCAATCCCTTCCGAAAAAATTCCACCCATCACACAAAAGGCCAGAAGACTTTCCTTCTTTTCTCCTGCTTTAAATTCTGCCAGAAATTCTTCTCTTTTTTCCTGGGTCATATTTGCTTTCTGCCGGATCAGCCTCAGTCCTTCCGCAGACTCGCCATATAAATTTTTGAATTGCTCAAAGACATCTTCCATTACCTTGTAGGAGGGAAAGAAGACAATATAATTTCCCTTTTTTCCTTCCACCATCCGGTGGATATGGCCCGCCACTCTGGCATACTCCTCCGGACCCCGTCTGCCGTACTTACTGGAAACGTCATCCGCAATCAAAAGGAGCCTCTGCTCATCCGAAAAGGAACTCTGCGCATAAACCGCATAGGGATCTGCCTCATGGGAAAGCAGCTTCTTATAATAATCGATCGGCAGAAAGGTTGCCGAAAAAAGAACTGCGCTGATCCCGCTGTCAAAGCAGTTCTGCAGATTTTGAGCCGGATTCACACAAAAAAGCTTCAGAGCAAAACGGCCGTCCCTCATATGCCTGCAGTAGATCACATAGGATTCATCCACCAGATCATTAATCAAAAGGAAATGCTTCAGATTAAAATAAAATTCCAACACTTCCTCTCTTCCTTCAAAATTCTGGTGTTCTCTCATCAGCTCATCCAATAGAGCTGACAGGCGCATGAGATCAAAGCCAAAATTGCCGATATCTTCCAGGATCATATAGTCTTCGCAGACTCTTTTCTCTTCCAGGAGATATCGGTTGCATTTACTCAGAATTTTCTCTGCCCTCTTGGAAATAGGCTTAAGAATTTTCCTGACTGCCAGAAAGTCTTCTTTATATAGGGTTGCCGAATACATTTCCCTGGCCCGGTCTGCCAGATTATGTGCTTCATCCACAAGAAAAATATAATTACCCCCTGCCCCATCAGCAAAATAGCGTTTCAGCTTTGCCTCCGGATCAAAGACGTAATTATAATCCCCGATAATGGCATCCGTCCAATCCGTCAGATCCAGTCCCAGTTCAAAGGGACAGACCTGATAGTTTTCTGCTGCCTCCTCTATCTTTTCCCGATCAAAGAATTCTCCCTCCAGCAAGGTTTCATACACCGCCTGATTGATTCTGTCAAAATGTCCCTTTGCCCTGGGACAGGACACCGGGTCACATTTCATCTCTTCCAAAGGACAGATTTTTTCCTTTGCCGTAAGCAGAACATATTTCATACGGAGCCCCTGCTGATAAAGGAGGGAAAAGCTGTCTCTTGCCACCTGCGTTGTAACGGTTTTGGCTGTCAGATAAAAAAGCCGGTCTGCCTTCTCCTCTCCGATGGCCTTGATCGCCGGAAAAAGAGTCGCCAGGGTTTTCCCGACGCCTGTCGGTGCCTGCAAAAAAAGCATCTTTTTCCGAATGATCGTCCGATAAACATCCGTGACCAGCTTTTTTTGTCCCTCTCTGTATTCATAGGGAAAGTCTATCTTCTTAATGGAAGCCGTCCTGATCTCCTTCCAGTCAAAAAGATAGTCCGTCCATTTTTTATATTGAGAAATCAGATCCGCAAACCAGGTCGAAAGCTCCTGAAAATGATAGCTGTAATGAAAACGCCGGATATCCTCTTCCCGAAGCTGTCTTTTGTTATCAGAAAGATTCACATGCACATAGGTCATCTGCAGCCCAATCTCATCCAAGCCCTTCTCCAGACCGTAAATATAGGCATAACATTTCGCCTGAGCCAGATGGACTTCTTCCGCCTCTTCTATCTTGTCCAGCCTTCGGCTTGTCGTCTTGATCTCATCGATCGTGACCCCGTCTTTTTCCGTGATAATACCATCCGCCCTGCCTTCCAAACGGATATCATACTTTTCCAGTTCGATCAGATGATAGAGGGAAACCTCAGGAAGATAAGTGGGACCCATCGCATTCTGGATCTTTTTATGGATCCTGCTTCCTTCCTGCATAGCCTTCAGCTGATCTCCCGTCGCTATTCGATTGTCGATATCTCCGCTGCGCAGAATAAATTCCACGAGTTCTCTGACGGAAATTTTATAAGTAATTCTTTCCATGAAGCAGCCTTCCCCGCTTTTCTTTTGGATTCGCCTTCTTCCCGATCAGCGCTATCCACAACTCTATCCATAGTACTGATTTTTTGCCTTTTGAACAAGTCTTCTTAATCTGGAATTAAGAGTTATCGGATAAAATGTGTTGATGTCTAACTCTAACAGCCGCAAAGGTCGAGATGTTCTGTCCAGGATCATTCTCGGCCTTTTATTTAGTTTTCATCAACACATTTTATCCTATAACCAGGAATTTATGCCTTGACAATTCTTCTTTAATTCCGTATAATACAAAAGTCGTTGCGAGTCAAAACTCTATGCGAAGGGGAATCATACAATGGCAGTATCACGGTCTCCAAAACCGTTCATGGGGGTTCGAATCCCTCTTCCCCTGCTAAGATAAAAGATCTGAAATCAATTGATTTCAGATCTTTTTTGAGTTATAGGACAAAATTATTATCATGGCTCCGAACTGAGTAAATCTCTGGCATGCTTCGTTCTCTGTTCCTCACG
>CAVHNP010000093.1:0-7079 GCA_963637505.1 Prevotella sp. CAG:279 | reverse complement strand
GAACATATCTTCCACCAGATCGCTTATCAGTATTTTTGCCTTTATCACATCCTTGTCATTCGGATGATTCCAGGGCTGTCCGTGGAAGAAATAAGAGGCCGTAATTTTTTCTCCCTCTTCCGTTTCATAGATCTGCGGATCCGGCATTTCTCCCGGTCTGATCAGCATCGGCTTTTCCCCTTCTGCCAGGCCTGCCGGACCGAATTCCTTTCCTACGCAGGCAAACTGACCGATAACATCCACATTCTGCAATTCCAGAAAGAGCTTGAGGGCTGCCAGAGTGGCAAGTGCCTCATTGGAACCAAAGAAGCCTCCTCCGTAGGTTGTAAATACGATCCCAACCGGTCTGTAATTATCCGCAGAGGGGCCACCCGGAAATGGACAGGATCTCCGTCTCCACATGGCACCGATTGCCTTCTTTGGTGGTGGTCCGCCCGGACCTCCCGGTCCTCCTTTTTCTCCTGGCGGCGGTTTGATCGTATCGCTGTTCGCCTGAAATCCATCCCCTGCATCAACCTGCTTCTGCACTTTGGATTCGAGTTCTCCTCCTGCTCCAAGTGAAAATACCTTATTGACAACGGTAAGCGGATAGCCGGCTACAATCGGGGAACCCAGAGCGATCACATCGTAATCATCAAAATATAACTTCTCCTGCATTCCTTCCCAGTCGGCTGCCTTCATCGTCATCCGGAAAAAGGTAACCTCCCATTTATAATGCAGAAATGTTTCCTGCATGGCTTTTGCAATCTTCTCTGTATTCCTTGTCATTGTTGCATAGAGGATCAAAGCACGAAGCTTCTTTGCTGAAAAAGAAAGCTCTCTCAGCTCATAAGCTTCTTTTTCCTTACCATCCTGCAAAAGGCATCCTTTTCCGCTCACTTTACCTGTCTCATCAAATGAAAAGATGATCCGGTGCTCCTCTTCTCCCAGTTTTGCTTCTACTGCAATAGAAGTATCGCGGGCTACAATGTTTGTCAGAATATCAGCACCCAGGGAGCTGATGATTTCTCCTTCATATCCCCTGTCTGTCTCTCTGAGGGCAATTATGATCTTCTCGCCCTTTAAGCCAGCCAGATAAGAATATTTACCGGCAAAATTCATGTATTCTTCCTCCTTTTTTTGTACTCTTTCTTCGGACTGCCTTTTCCCTGCTTTTCTTTGGCAATCCTTGAAGCTTTTCTGTAGTTTCAGTATAAATTCCTCTCTTTTCCTTGCATATTATCATAATTGTTATTTTCTATTCATATTTCATCCAGTATTCCATCATTTTATGCTATAATTTTTGACATGCTATATAATATTTGAGTATTATATCCTTTGAGTTTACATAACTTATATACCGATCTTTATGAAAGGAACTATCATGAACGAAAAAGCCCGCCTTCGCTGTGGACAGCTCGATGAAGCCCGCCCCTCAGCAGAGGAACTCAGAAAGACACTTCTGGAAACGAAAATGATGTCTCTTCTTTGTCATTGCTCCGCTGAAATCGATCACAGCACGGAATTATTTTATTCTGTAAATCATATGTTTCTCGGAAGCGGCAGTTATATGCTGATCCTTTTTTCCGAGATCAGTCCCGTTAGCCGGGAACAGGATTCCGGCCAGGATGTCTACAGCCGTTTTTATCTCTATACCCTGATTCGCGAGGAGCTTTTGAAGCTGTTTGAAGGCCATTTCACCATCCATACCGCTGAGCTCGACGGTCGTCTTACTGCTCTTTTGATTTTTCATTACGGTGTTATCCCGGCGATTCACCAGGATCTTCTCCGGCTGATCGAGAAAAGATGCATAGAATTATCCACTCTTTTAAAAAGCAAATACGACCTCAATGTTATTTCTTATCTGGGACAGATCATGGATGAGATCTCCCTGATCTCCTCTGTCTATGACAAGCTGCTCAGTGTCTCGACATTTCATCGTTATGTCAACCATTCATTTGATCATCCCATCTACTATCTGCCAAAGCCCAGATCTGTTTCGGAAAAAAGTTTCTCCCAATCTGTCCAGGAACATGCCAAAGACATTGCAAATGCCATGCTTACCCATGAGGATTACCGGCATTTTGCTACTCTGGCTTTAGATGCACTGGTAAACGAACCCCTTTTATCTATTGAGGAACTGAAAAAACATAGCGGTGATCTTTTTGAAACTCTTTGCCGGGCTCTTTCAGAAAGAGGCTTTCGCTTTTCCCACAAAAAAGCTTCCGAAGCCTTCCAAAAAGAAAATACTTCTACCATCAGCTACGATTCCAGCAGAATCTGGTTTCTGAACTTTCTGGATGAAGTCTATGCAGAAAACGAGATCGATGAAAATACAGAAAAAGCCCTCCTTCTTGAAAAAGCGGAAGGCTATATAGAAGAAAGACTCCATGATCCGTCCCTCACCATAGGAGAAATCTCTGACTTCCTTCAGATCAGCATTGCAACCTTAAATAATCTCTTTCGCCGGCAGCTGAATCTTACACCGGCAAGATATATCCGGGAAAAAAGGCTGCAGGAGGCTCTGTCTCTTCTGCAAACTACAGATCTTTCCATCAAAAAAATAGCCGAAAGCTGCGGCTTTGGTTCTCTTGAAACCTTTCATCGCCTTTTCCGAAAAGAATACGGTATTTCTCCCGGAAGCTTAAAAAAGAAGAGCAGCAAGGATTAAATCCCAACTGCTCTTCTTTTCATATTTTTTAGGATAAGACATGTTGATAGCTGTTGCCAGCTATCAAAGGCCGAGAACATTTTTTATAACAACTCCGTAATGCATGACGAAATCCACCTTGGAAAAGACGCTGACATCCTCTTCCAGCTCACCCTTGATCGCAATGAGGTTTGCCATCTTGCCGACCTCAATACTGCCCTGCGTCTCCTCTAAACCACAGACATGGGCGCTGTTAATAGTTGCTGCCTCGATCAGCTGCTGCATGGAAAGCCCGGCCTCCTGCATGAGCTCTAATTCATGAATCGGAATACCCTGAACACTGTCATTTTCTGTCATCCGCATGGTATCTGTTCCAAAGGCAACCTTTCCTCCGAATCCGACAAATCTTCTGACATTGTCTACTGCATTTCTTTCCTGCTGATGGGTATCGATCGCCATCATTTTTTCTATCATTTCCTTCATTCCCGGAGGAAGTTCTCCAGGCGGAAGTGGCGGTCTGGGTGCATCGATCACGGCCAGGGTCGGTGTCACATACATCTTTTTCGCTGCCATTTCCTCTAACATCTCATCCGGAATCGGATCTAAAGACATATGCGCCAGTTCCGGCACTCCTGCATCGATAAGAGACTGAATATAGTCTGTATGCTGGATGTGAACGCCCATCCACATTCCGTTTTCCTTTGCAGCCTCCGCTAAGGCTCTGAATTCTTCTGTTGAAAGAACCGGCGTATTGGGATCCATTCTTTCCATATCCGCAGCGGATTTAATGCCATCGCAGCCTAAGGCTTTCATCTTTTCTACTGCTGCTTTGGCTTCTTCTGCTCCTTTTACGGCAATTCCGTTTTCCTTGCCTGCCATCTTATGACCATAGCCATCTTCACAGGTGATAAATCTGCCTGCCGTAACAACCTGAGCAACCTTCGGATCCTTGAGGGAATGTGCCCATTCTATAAAGTCCTCCAGGGTCTGATTACCGCCAAAGCCCATATCCCTGACTGTCAGGACACCACCCTGCGCCCATTCCTTTAAGGATTGGTCATCCATCGGCTCACTGCCGCTTACCAGATGCATATGGGCATCAAAAAAGCCCGGCATCAGGGTATAACCTGAAAGGTCGATCACTTCATCTCCGCTTAGATCCTTTCCGATCTCTACAATCTTCCCCTCTTCGACCTTTAGGTCTTTTACTTCCTTCCAAAGATATGCATCGCACAAAGCGGCATTCTTCAATACAATACTCATAAGCCCCTCCCGGCATCGTATTTTCTTATTTGCTGGTTCCTAGATACATAATGTTTTATCTTATCTATCTTACCATCTTATTCCTTATCTAAGTTTATTCTATGCCTGCTCATGCATAATTTCTAATGCAGATAATTTATTTTTCTATAACCATTAGGTTATCGAATCCATTTACAAGCAGCTTATAGCCCCCTATACTGATATGGAAAGAAACATTTAACCCCTATCCTTTTTCATAAGGGTAACACTACATATCACTTCGATTCATTTGGAGGCATGACATGGAATTATCCCATCTTCAATATTTTCGACTGACAGCCCAGCTGCAGCATATCACCAAGGCTGCATCCCAGCTTTATATTTCCCAGCCGGCCTTAAGCAAAACAATCTCAAAATTAGAAGCCGAGCTTGGAGTGAAGCTTTTTGACCGAGAGGGAAAAGGGCTTTACTTAAATGAATACGGAAAGGCTGTTTTGTCTCATACGGAAAAGATCTTTTCCGAGATTGAAGAGATGAAAAGAGAGATCAATGACAGAAAAGACGGGAAGATCGGCTCCCTGAATATTGCTACCGTCTGGTCCTCCTCTAACCCTCTCTGGTTGACCAGCAGCATCGGTAAATTTATGCCCCTCTACCCCAATATCCGTATCATGTATTTTAAAACGGAGTTGGAAAGACTGGCCGAGCAGCTCCGCAAGGGAGAAGTGGATATCGCCTTTTCCTCTGTTGCCATCGAAGCAAGCGACCTCAACTGGACGCCTCTTTTTTCAGAAAAGATCGGTATCGTTGTTTCCAACCAGCATCCCTTTGCCAAAAGAAAGAGTCTGCATATGATCGATCTCAAGGATGAAAAATTCTGTATCATGGATGTCAACTCCGACTCCTCCAGACTGACACAGGAGCTCTGTCAAAAGGCTCATTTTTCGCCTAATATCTGCTATTCCCTGGACAATCCTCTCCTAATTGCTTATGCCCTGACCAATGCGGATTGTGTTTCTATCATTTCCGAAAACGGTTACCACCAGTCCCATAGTCAGGACAAGGAATTAAAGATCCCGGATGACAAGGTCTTCCTTCCTCTTGAGGATGCCTTTGCAAAGAGGACCTGTTACATGGGAACCTTAGCCAACCGCTATCAAACAAAGGCTCAGCTGGATTTTATCGAAACCGTTGTAAAGGCAACCCAGACTGCTCCCGTCTGATGCATAACCATTTATTTATGTATTAATGTATTTTTATGTATTGGAATTTATCATTTTCTTCTCCTACACTCTAAGCATAAGCAAAAAAAGGATGGCATCCTTATCTTTTTCTTCGGCACTTTTGTCCTTAGAATCTGACTTTGGATCCATCTCTATTTCCAAAAGGAGGTTTATGCAAATGAATGAACAGGATTTACTGGCTCGTATTGAAGCCTTAGAGAAACTGGTAAAGAGAAACCAGCGGGCAGCTGATGCCGTTGAGATTCAGAATCTCATGAGCCGTTATATCTTCTATCTTGAGAACGGCAATATTGCCGGTGTCTGGGATGATCTTTTTTCTCATGAAGACCCGGATGTCAGCATGGAGATCATGGATGCCGGCGGATATGTCGGTGCAGAGCATGTGAAAAGAGCTTATTACACCATGGCTCGCAAGGTTGACATGGATGGAAACCCCGTAGAAAAGCAGTCTTCCGGTATGTCCAATACCAACTCTGACCGAGCAGGCCTTCTGCTTATGCTCACGGTGGAAACACCTATGATCGAGGTTTCGGAGGATGGAAATCATGCCTGGGGACAGTGGCACTTATTCGGTCCGCATTCGAACAGGGTCTTTGATCATGTAAGCGGAAACAAAAAGGACATCGCCTTCTGGATTGCCGGCAAATATGACAATGAATTTGTCCGGGATTCCGATGGACAGTGGCGCTTTAAGAGTCTGCGTGCGATCAACTGGCTGAGAACGCCTTATGATAAAAGCTGGTTGGAATGTGCCGACTGCCGGAGCACGCCTTCTCCTTATTATCCGACTGATATTCCGAGAAGGATCACTTCCTTTAATCCTGATCTTGGTAATGATCCGGATCGCTGGGGACCCCTGCCGCATGAGCATATCGTGCATTCGTGAGGGGGGCTTTGCGCCCGAATACCGACTGCATTTAAAAGGCTGAGAATGTTCTAGCAGAATCATTCTCAGCCTTTTAGTATAGCCACTATATTTCTTAATAAATGATCTATCCTGCGACTCCAGATTAGCGATTCGTGCCCTTCAGGAATGATCAACCTCTCGTCTGTCCCATTGTAAATCCGAGAAATATCAGTAGTTCGCGCACTTCTACCACCACGCTTCTCTACATAAGTCGTTATAACCGTGGTGTCAAATGGTGTCAGATTGGAGTCATCGACTCGCTCAACTCATCAAAGCTTTTCTTTTTCAATTCTGCTGTAACATCGGTATAAATATCCAGCGTCACTGACACGTTAGAATGTCCCATTACGTCCTGTACGACCTTAACATTTACTCCGCGTTCACATAGCCTCGTAGCAAAGGTATGCCTGAGGATGTGACACGAGAAATGCGGTAAATATAAGTCGCTACCTACTTCTCTCTGGTGCTCATTACAAGACTCTATGATACGTTTTAAGTGGTAACGGACTGAAGACGGTCTATGCGGGCAACCGCCGTTGTTTAAGAAAACAAAATCACTAACCCCGTCTACAGGTGTCGTACAAAAAATCCCAAGTTCAGACTGCATTTTACGTTCAAATATCAGCGCGTCTCTCACGGCAGGCAACATAGGAATAACGCGAATACCGGCTTCAGTTTTTGTATCATGAAGTTCTTGATAAGTGCCTACTCTACCACCATTTCGCTCGACAGAGTGAAAAAAATAACAGAGGGTGCGATTTACGCTAATCTCATTTTTCTCAAAGTCTACATCTTGCCAAATCAACCCGAGAGCCTCACCGAGTCTCATTCCCGTATACAAAAGTACAGTGAATAACGGATAGAAACGTTTACATGTCTCGTCGGTGGATAAATACTGAGCGAATAGGTCAGATTCTGCGTTTGTTAATGCATGGCGTTTCTCTTTTGGATACATCTTATTCAGACTCTTAAACACACCAGATGTCGGGTTTGTTTTTAAATACTCGTCCTCCACAGCGATCTTGAAAAGCTGGCTCACTATCTTATTTACCTGTCG
>CAVHNP010000092.1:0-7413 GCA_963637505.1 Prevotella sp. CAG:279 | reverse complement strand
TTCGAACCCCCGACCCACGGCTTAGAAGGCCGTTGCTCTATCCAGCTGAGCTACGGACACATTTTATGGATAAGTAATTATCCAAAGCGGGTGATGGGAATCGAACCCACGTATCTAGCTTGGAAGGCTAGTGTTCTACCATTGAACTACACCTGCATATCATATATCTATTCTTTTGTATTAGTCGGGGTGACAGGATTCGAACCTGCGACCTCCTGGTCCCAAACCAGGCGCTCTAGCCAAGCTGAGCCACACCCCGTCATTCCCTGCGACGCGAATATTATTATATTCCAAAGGCATAGGAATGTCAACACCCTTTTTGAAATTTTCTTCTCAAAATTTTCTTATACTTTTTCTCAAGCTTTTCCTGCGCATTTCAGCAATTTCCCCGACCGAATTCCTGCTTCATTTTATCAGAATATCCGACTCCGGAAAGCCAAGTATGCCGCTAGGCTTAGATTTCTTCCTCTTTTAAAAGCAAAAACATTTTCTGCAGGGCTTTTCCCCTGTGAGAAATCTTATTCTTCTCCTCCGGAAGGATCTCTGCTGAGCTCTTGTCATATTCCGGCAGATAAAAGATCGGATCATAGCCAAAGCCGTACTCTCCCTTGATCTCGTAGCCGATCCGGCCTTCCATAACGCCGCGCACGACTAATTCCTTTTTATTTGGAAGAATTGCCGCTACTGCACAGACAAAGCGGGCGCTTCTTTTTTCATCCGGAACCCCTTCCATCCGATCCAGAAGGTTCTGATTCTTCACATCGTAAGAAACATCCCTGCCAAGATATCTTGCGGAATAGATGCCCGGTTCCTTATTCAAATAGTCGATCTCTAATCCGGAATCATCAGCGATCACAAGATCATCTGTCAGCGTTGCGATCCCCTTGGCCTTTAGCAGGGCATTTTCCTCGAAGCTCTGTCCTGTTTCTTCCACATCCACTTCAATCCCAGCATCCTTCATAGAAACAACCTCTAAGTCAAGCGGTGCCAGAATTTCTCTGATCTCTTTGATTTTTCCCTGATTTCCGGAGGCTACGATTACTCTTTTTTTCATTCTTCCTTTGTCCTCAGTTTCTTTGGCGGTTTCGGACCCGGAAACATATAAAAATCCGTCCGAATCATACCATTATATATTTTTCTCTTTTTTGCCGCTTTTCTACGGATATATTTTTCCGTATCTGCATAGCTTGTGATCAGATAAGCAGACCAGGTATCCAGTCTGTCCAGAGCATCTCCGATATCACCATAAATAGAGGGAAGGGTTTCATTATCCTCCATTCTCTCACCATAAGGCGGATTCGTGATGATAAAGCCATATTTCTTTGGATGAGATAGCCTTGCCACCTCTCTCTCCTGAAAATGGATCAGCTCAGCCACGCCTGCCCTTTGGGCATTCTCTCTGGCCGCCTTCAGCACTTCTCCGTCAATATCATAGCCCTGCAGATCGGTCTCAACATCCAGCTCGATCTCGCTCCGAAGTTCTGTCCGAACCTCCTTCCAAAGGGTCGGATCGATCAGATTTTCCCAGCCTTCTGCCGTGAAATGCCGATCCAGACCGGGCGCAATATTTGCCGCAATCCTGGCTGCCTCGATCAGGAAGGTACCGCTTCCGCAGAAAGGATCCACCAGAATGCGATCTGCCCTCCAAGGGGTCAGCATCAAAAGAGCTGCCGCTAAGGTTTCAGAGATCGGTGCCTTTCCATGCATGGTTCTATAGCCCCTCTTATGAAGGGAATCACCGCTTGTATCCAAGGCAACGGTAACCTCATCCTTCATCAGGAAGATTCTTAAGGGATATTCACTGCCATCCTCTTCAAACCAGTCTTTGGCATAGGTTTTCTTCATCCTCTCAACCATTGCCTTTTTTACAATGGACTGGATATCCGAAGGACTGAAAAGCTTGCTCTTTACCGATGCCGCCTTCTTCACCCAGAACTTCCCATCCTCCGGAATATATTCTTCCCAAGGAAGCGCCTTAATGCCCTCAAAAAGTTCATCAAAAGTCTCTGCATGAAAGCTGCCTACTTCCAGCAAAACGCGCTCTGCTGTCCTTAAAGAAAGATTGGCTCTGACAATCGCCTCGGCATCTCCCTCAAAGGTCACCTTTCCGTCTTCTACTTTTGTGATCTCATAACCCAGATCATATATTTCTCTTTTTAATACTGCCTCCAGGCCAAAATGACATGGTGCAATTAATTTCATTAAATCCATGCAAGCTCCATCAGCATGCGCCGTCTCCCATTAGGACGATCTTCAAGGTCATAAATAAAAGCTTGATATCTAATCCAAGGGTCCATTCATTAATATATTGAACATCCAGACGCACTACCTCTTCAAAATCCGTAATATTATTTCTGCCACTCACCTGCCAGAGTCCGGTAATACCCGGCTTCGAGCTTAATCTCGCCCTATGGTGAAGGTCATATTTTTCGTACTCTTCTACTGTCGGCGGTCTGGTTCCTACCAGACTCATCTGTCCTCTTAATACATTCCAGAACTGGGGCAGCTCATCGATTGAAAATTTTCTCATAAATCTTCCGACCGGGAAAATTCTGGGATCATTCTTCATCTTGAACATCATGCCCTGCATCTCATTCTGTTCTTCTAATTCTTCCTTTTGTTTATCGGCATCCACGCACATAGTACGGAATTTATACATATCAAAAATTCTGCCGTTTTTGCCGACTCTTTGCTGTTTAAAAAAAATGGGACCTGGTGACTGGATCTTTACGATCGGCGCAAAGATCAGAAAAGCGATACCGGTAAGCAGAAGGCCGATCAGTGCTCCGACGATATCCATCGTTCTCTTCAGAAGGATCTGTCTGGGGCCCGCAACCCTCATACAGGTGGTCAGAACAACAAAATTGCCATAGCTTTCTACGATCCGGTTAGGCATGATCCTCTTAATTCGGATCAGATTATAATGGACGGTAACGCCCATTTCCAGAAAATTCTCAGACATTTTCTCAAGGGTGTCCTCATCGGAACCATTGATAAAGACCTCGTCAATGATATGCTCTGCCGTATATTCATAAACGTGCTCTGCATTGGAGACGACCGGAATTCCTTCGATTGTTTCCCCGACACAGTCTTCATCCATGATAACAAGACCTTCAATGATGCAGTCAACCATCGGGGTCTGATTAATCTCCTCGAGACAGGGAACAATATTTTTCTTCATGCCGACGATCAGCATGGTCTTCGCCTTCTCAATATTTTTCAGTTTTTTGAGAATCCTGTATTTCTGCAGGCATCTGGCAATATAAGTGAAGACGACTGTCATCGCCAAAAACAAAGCGATCATTACTCGGGAAACCCAGTAGGACTGCTTTGTTATATACATGTAGATCAGAAGACAAACAAAGAGCATGACATCCTGCCTTACGACAGAAAAGAACTCCTTCAGCGCCCCTCTTCTTAAAATGCCGGTATAGGATTCTGAAAAAAAGCAGATCACAATCTGCAGCAGGACCGTCACGATCGATAGTCTTCTATAGAAGGCTCCGAAAAGAGGGTCTCTGACATATGCAAAATATGCAAGATAAAAAGCCAAAAGCATACAAAGGAGATCCAATACAATGAAATCCAGATGCTTCACCCAGCTTCTTGATTCTTTCTTATACATTTTTCAACCTCGCAAATGGGCTTAATTGATTTAATCCTAAGTGAATTTCCTACTTATGTCAAGAAATGCCACAAGAATGACACTTTGCATGGCAAAAAGCTTGAAAATAATCAAAAATACTTATAAAATATACAAAAGGTGTAAATCTATTTTCATCTCTTACGAAAGGATACTTTTATGAAAACCACACGTCATGAATCTGCGGAAGACTACCTTGAAACAATCCTGGTCTTGAGCAAACAGCTTCCTGTTGTGCGTGCTGTAGATATTGCAAATGAACTTAATTACAAGAAATCCAGCGTCAGTGTTGCGATGAAGAACCTGAGAAATGCTGAACAGATCACTGTTTCCGATGCCGGTTATATCACCCTCACAGAAGAGGGAAAACGCATCGCCGAGATGATCTATTCCCGTCACCAATTCTTTTCCAAGTGGCTGATCTCTCTTGGCATCGATGAGGAACTCGCTGCAGAGGATGCCTGCAGTATGGAACATGATATGAGCGAGGTCACTTTCCAGGCGATCAAGGAATTCGTTTCCACTCATACCGATCTGGATTTTGAATAAGATTGGAATTCAGTAGCTTTTGAAAAAAGTAAAAGTTCCAATCTCTTCATTTAAAATCCTTAATTTAAAAAGTCTTAATTTAAAAATTAAAGAAAAATATCAAATTTCTCTTGACAATTATGTCAATAACTGATAATATATTTTTTGTTGCGAAGGCAATATGTGCGCGTAGCTCAGCTGGATAGAGCGTCTGGCTACGGACCAGAAGGTCGGGGGTTCGAATCCTCTCGCGCACGTGATAAAAAAGATCCAAACCGAATGGTTTGGATCTTTTTTTGCCTAATAGATAAAGTAAGCCCATAATACTTGTACTGCAAAGTTATCTTCTTTGGACTAAACTATAGATGGCAACGCCACAAAAGGCCGAGATGTTCTGCCCAGGATCATTCTCGGCCTTTATGGGTGGCATTAGCTATCAACACATTTTTTCCTTTAACTCACACCTAGCATTCCGGAAGCCTAGATTTGATCCTACGGTCGAGAATACCCCTGTCTGATTTCTTCTTGATGTGCACTATGAAACATTTCAATAATGGCTTCTACAATCTGAAAGCAACACTCTATAATAAAGCTAATATCCCTTTCCAAGCCATGCATTCCATCTAAATAAGCGTCATGTGCTCTCTGGAAAAAGGCTTCTATCTCCTGCACACTTTCCATTTTTCTGTATTTTTCTCTGACCTGATCGACTTTTTCACCGGTCATATATTTCTGAAGTTCAATTGTGAGATATTTTTCATAACGGCAGTGCGCAACAAAGTGCCCCGGAAAGACCTCTGAATTGTGAGGATAGGTAAAGGAATCCGCTATATAATGCGTCACTTCTCCCAATCTTCTGCAGAAGACCCGCATATTCATATCAGAATTCGCTTCATCAACCAATTCCTCGATCATATCGATCGTCCGGTCATAAATCTTATTATAATGATGGGGAACGGTCAGAAAAGAGGGCTTGCAGTCCGGTAAAAAGGATCCCAGGCAAAAAGCCTTTCTATGGTCACTCAGTTCCTCCCATTCGAGATTATCCGCAAGATACCTTGCCAAATATACGTGCGCCTTTTTTCTCACAAAATCATCTTCTTCCTATTACAGTGCGATCTCCGTTCTTTTTTTATCGTATAGGGAACGAAGTTTCCTATACGACAAAAAAGAAACAGCAGGTGACACCCGCTGTTCCTTTAGTTAGTCATCTGTTACCTATTATTTTACAAAGCCTGCTACTTTTTTGCAAATAGAATCTGCATCCAGACCATATTTTACAATCAGTTCCTTTGCAGGGCCGGATTCACCGAAGGTATCGTTGATACCGATCTTAAAAACCGGTGTCGGCAGATTAGCAGAAAGTGTATCACAAACTGCACTTCCTAAGCCGCCGATTACAGAATGCTCTTCTACGGTAACAACCTTTCCTGTCTTCTTTGCAGAAGCAAGGATCAGTTCCTCATCCAACGGTTTGATCGTATGAATGTTGATCACTTCCGCATCAATGCCCTCTGCTGCAAGCTTTTCTGCTGCTTCTAAGGAATTTGAAACACAAAGGCCGGTTGCAACGATGGTAACATCCTTGCCTTCTTTCAGAACAATTCCCTTGCCAAGCTCAAACTTGTAGCTGGCTTCATCGTTAAATACCGGAACTGCCAGTCTACCGAATCTGAGATAAACCGGTCCCTGATGCTCATAAGCAGCACGAACTGCTGCACGTGCCTCTACATCATCTGCCGGATTGATAACAACCATACCCGGGATTGTACGCATCAGAGCAATATCCTCATTGCACTGGTGTGTTGCACCGTCTTCGCCTACGGAAATACCGGCATGTGTTGCACCAATTTTTACATTCAGATGCGGATAGCCGATGGAATTTCTAACCTGCTCAAATGCACGTCCTGCAGCGAACATGGCAAAGGTACTTGCAAAAGGAACCTTTCCGCAGGTGGAAAGACCTGCTGCAATTCCCATCATATTGGCTTCTGCAATACCGCAATCAATGTGTCTCTCCGGGAATACATTCTTAAATGTTCCCGTCTTGGTAGCACCTGCAAGGTCAGCATCCAGAACGATCAGATCGTCATGCTCATTGCCGATTTCTACAAGCGCATTGCCATAGCTGTCTCTGGTAGCGATCTTCTTTACTTCTGACATAATGCTTCACCTGCTTTCTCAAGTTCTTCCATAGCCTGCTCATACTGTTCTGCATTCGGTGCCTTGCCATGCCATCCTGCCTGATCAGTCATATAGGAAACACCCTGTCCCTTATGTGTCTTAGCAATAATTGCAGTTGGCTTACCCTTAACTGTTTTTGCCTTTGCAAATGCTTCTCTGATCTGATCAAAATCATGACCATCAATATTAATTACTTCAAAACCAAATGCTTTGAACTTTTCATCAATTGGGTAAGGTGAGCATACATCAGCTACATTACCATCGATCTGAAGACCGTTATTATCTACAACCAATACAAGATTGTCTAATTTTAGGTGGGCAGCCTTCATTGCTGCTTCCCAGATCTGGCCTTCCTGGATCTCACCATCGCCGGCCATACAGTAAACTCTGTAGTCCTTCTGATCCAGTTTTCCTGCCAGTGCCATACCGACAGCTGCTGAGAATCCCTGTCCTAAGGATCCACTACTCATATCAACACCCGGAATATGCTTCATATCCGGATGACCCTGCAGATAAGATCCTACATGTCTTAAAGTTTTCAGATCCTCTACCGGGAAATAACCCTTATTCGCAAGTGTAGAATAAAGTCCCGGAGCAATATGTCCCTTAGAAAGAACAAAACGATCACGATCCGGATTCTTCGGATCAGCCGGATCAACATTCATTTCCTCGAAATACAGATAGGTAAGCATATCTGCTGCGGAAAGGGATCCGCCCGGATGTCCGCTTGCTGCACTGTAAACGGCTGTTACGATTCCTTTTCGAATCGTATTTGCCTGAATCTGCAACTCTTTATTAGTCATTATAATCCCCTTTCTTTCAGCCCTATTGGCCGAGTCTGTTACATTCTTAACTAATATTCTACAATACTTTTTCAAACACGACAAGAGAGATTCTCCTATAACTCAACAAAGGGCGAGAATGATTCTGCCGGATCTAAAACACACTCTTATATGGATCGACTCTTGTACTGCAGGTGTGAGATATGCCGACTATAACACAAAAAAAGCCCGGAAGCTATTGCTTCCGGGCAACGACCCGTGCGGGACTTGAACCCG
>CAVHNP010000091.1:0-7452 GCA_963637505.1 Prevotella sp. CAG:279 | reverse complement strand
GCTTACAGGCGTGATCAATAAGTCTAATTGTGTTGTGGTATTCATCAACCAGCTTAGAGAAAAGCTTGGCGTCATGTTCGGTAATCCGGAGACAACAACCGGTGGACGGGCTCTGAAATTCTATTCCTCCATCCGACTTGACGTTAGAAGGCAGGAAAGCCTGAAGCAGGGCGGAGAGATCGTCGGCAGTCATACGAAGGTCAAGGTTGTAAAGAATAAGGTAGCACCTCCTTTTAAGAATGCCGAATTCGATATTATGTTTGGCCAGGGTATTTCAAAAGAGGGCGATATTCTGGACCTTGCTGCAGACAAGGATGTCATTATTAAGAGCGGCGCCTGGTATTCATACCAGGGAGAGAAGATCGGACAGGGACGAGAGAATGCGAAAAAGTTCCTGGCCGATAATCCGGAGATCTTATCTGAGATAGATCATAAGGTAAGAGTAGCCTATGGCCTGCTTGAGGATGACGTGGAAGAAGCAGCAGAGGGTACAGAAGAATAATGACAGAATCGATCTGGGTCAAAGAGATCCACCCCTACGGGAAAAGTAAATATAAGGTCATATGTGAAGCACATTCCCCCTTTGTAGTCTACAAGGGGGAATTGCTTCGTTATGGCATAAAAGAACAGATGGAGCTTCCGGCAGAAAAGTATGAAGAGATCTGCAGTCTTCTGTTAAAGAGAGGAAAACTGCGCGCCATGCATCTTCTGGAAAAAATGGATTATACAGAATTTCAGATCCGACAGAAGCTGAAAAGCGGCGGATATCCGGAGGAGACGGTAGAAGAGGTGATTTCTTTTTTGTCAGAACACCGGTATCTGGATGATGATCGTTATCTGGAAAATTATCTGGATGCTTACGGCAATAGGATGAGCAGGATGCAGCTGAGACAAAAGCTGAGGCAAAAGGGATTGGAAGGTGACAAGGTTGACCTTGCCCTGGAAAATATGGAAGGGGCGGACGAGTCGGCGCTTATCCGGGAACTGATGAGAAAACGCCGTTATGATCCTGCTGAGGCGGATGAAAAGGCCAGACAGAAGATGATGCGTTATCTGTTGGGACGGGGCTTTTCCTACGAAGAAATACGCAAGAATATGTAGCCGGCGTCCGGAAAAGGACAAGATTTTGTTTTTTGGCCTAACTTGACATCAATCATAAACTAAAGTAAGATGTTAATGTTGTGAGTATTTTACGATATTGAACAATGAAAATTAAATAAAGGAGGTGTTCCTGTTGCCGATTACGATTGCAATTCTTATTGCAGTGGTCTGTGCGGTAGCAGCTGCGATCATTTCCGGTATCCTTTCAGCGAACCGTCGTCAGAATCAGATTGAAATGACGATTGGAAATGCAGAAGAGAAAGCTCGTTCTATCATAGATGATGCTGTTAAGTCAGCAGAGGATAAGAAACGTGAAGCGATTCTGGAAGCTAAGGAAGAAAATCTTCAGGCTAAGAATGAATTGGATAAGGAAATCAAAGAGCGTAGATCAGAAATTCAGCGTTATGAGCATCGCGTAACCCAGAAAGAAGAAAATCTGGATCGCAAGCTTGCCAATGTTGAAAAGAGAGAAGCCGGATTTGCAGCCCGCGAAGAAGCACTCAATAAGAAGAATGCGGAAATCGAGAAACTCAATCAGCAACGAATACAGGAACTGGAGCGAATCTCTGGATTAACCTCTGAACAGGCAAAAGAATATCTTTTAAAAACCGTTGAAAATGATGTGCGCCTGGAATCTGCCAAGCTTGTCAAAGAGCTGGAGAATCAGGCAAAAGAGGAAGCGGACAAGAAAGCCAAGGAGTTTGTGGTTACAGCCATTCAAAGATGTGCGGTTGACCATGTAGCAGAATCTACAATTTCTGTTGTACAGCTTCCGAATGACGATATGAAAGGACGCATCATCGGCCGAGAGGGCAGAAACATCCGCCAGCTGGAAACGCTGACCGGAGTTGACCTGATCGTAGATGATACGCCGGAGGCGGTAGTCTTATCTGCCTTTGATCCGGTGCGTAGGGAAATTGCCCGTATCGCATTGGAAAAACTGATCGTTGACGGACGAATCCATCCGGCCAGAATTGAAGAGATGGTCGAGAAGGCAAAGAAGGAAGTCGATACAACGATCAAAGAAGAAGGCGAGGCAGCCTGCCTTGAAGTTGGTGTTCGCGGACTTCATCCGGAACTGGTAAAATACCTGGGCCGTTTAAGATACCGTACCAGCTATGGTCAGAATGGACTGAAACATTCACTTGAAGTTGCGCAGCTTTGTGGACTGCTTGCAGCTGAAGTTGGCATTGATGTCAGAATTGCCAAACGTGCAGGACTCCTGCATGACATTGGTAAATCAATCGATCATGAGGTGGAAGGATCTCATGTGCAGATTGGACAGGATCTTTGCCGCAAGTACAAAGAATCTCCACTTATTATTAACGCAGTTGCTGCTCATCATGGCGACTGTGAGCCGGAAAGCTTATACGCGGTTCTGGTTCAGGCGGCGGATGCAATTTCCGCAGCTCGTCCGGGTGCTCGTCGCGAAACGATTGAGACCTATACAAATCGGTTAAAAGACTTAGAAGATATTACAAATGGATTTAAAGGTGTAGACAAATCCTATGCTATTCAGGCGGGAAGAGAAGTTCGTGTCATGGTAGTTCCTGAACAGGTTTCAGATGCTGACATGGTACTTCTGGCAAGAGATATTTCCAAGCAGATCGAAAGTGAGCTTGATTATCCGGGCCAGATCAAAGTCAATGTCATTCGAGAATCTCGAGTAACAGATTACGCTAAGTAAGAAAAATAACCTCAGCAATACGAGAAGTATTGCTGGGGTTTTTCTTTTTGGATTCCGTAGAATCGAGTTGAAGGACTTGTTATTGAACAAAAGGACGAGAGTGATTCTGGGCAGAGCATCACGTCCTTTTTACATGAGGTTAGCCATCAATACGTTTTGTGCTTTAAGTCTCATTCTTGTCCTTTGCGATAGGGGCTGCATTGGGGTGGAGGGAGGGCTTTTGCATGATATAATAGAAAAAAGTCAAAAAAAGACCGCCATCTGCGGGAGAGGAGAGTAGTAGTACAATGTCAGGAAAATTAGAGAAGCTGGAAAGAGTAAGCCGTAAGCTGGTTCATAAGGGACATATCATAAATTTTTACGAGGATACCATGAGACTGCCGGATGGCAGGGAAGTGGTTTGGGATATCGTAGGACATAAGGGCGCTTCGGCGGTAATGGCAAAAAAGAAGAATGGAAAATATCTGATGGTCAGGCAGTATCGGGATGCGGTACAGAGAGAAACCCTGGAGATTCCGGCGGGCGGAAAAGAGTATGAAGGAGAGGATCCAATGCTTACAGCCGGGAGAGAGCTGGAAGAGGAAACGGGGTATCGGGCTGAAGAACTGAAGCTGCTGACTTCCTTGCAGACGACGGTTGGCTTTTGCGAGGAAGTGATTGATATTTATCTGGCGACGGATCTCAAAGAAGGAAAGCAACACTTGGATGAGGATGAGTATATGAATATAGAAGAATATACATTGGATGAGCTTGTGGAAAAAGTTTTCTCCGGAGAGATCAGGGATGGAAAAACAATAGCTGCCATCATGATGTGCAGAGTGATGGAAGATGAGAAGAGGGAAATCTAAGAGTAGAAGAGGAAAGAAAAAAAGAAGAGAAAGATATTAGAAACCGGCAGGGCAAGAGACCTGGCCGGTTTCTTTTTTTATCGTATAGGAAACTTCGTTCCCTATACGATAAAAATGCTCCGCAGGGATCGCGCTGCATCGGAAAGGAATTATGTCGCTGAAGCGACCCGCTGCAGGCGGAGAATCCTGCAAGCAGGATTCTTTTTTGCTGTATAGGAAATTCCGCTGGAAATCCTATTGTTTACGGAACAAGGAGAGAAAAAAGAGTGAGAGAGTGACGAAAATAGCTAAAATAGGGCTTATACGGAAAATGTATCACAAAATTACAGGTGGAGAGGCTTAAAAATGAACTTATACAGAAAACGCATCAGCAAAAATAAGACTAAAAAAGCAACTAAATATAGGAATTATGCAAACTAAACCACAAAATATGGTAGAGCACGCGAAAACCGCACAAAATAAAGGAAAAATAGCGTTGATTTAAGGTGAAATTAACCGTATAATAAAGCCAACATTCGCATTATGTTAATAAATTTATGTTAAGCGCCGGAATAAGCGGTGAAGATAAACTTCGCTACCCACAAAGGGGTGAAAAGCTGTACGCTGAGCGCGGACACATAAAAATCGGGCATGATGCAAGGGGTAAAAAGGATGAGAGAAGAGATAAAGGACTTTGCTGCTTATCTTCAAAATGAAAAGAAAACTGCGAAGAATACGCTGCTTTCTTATGAGAGAGATCTCCGTAAGATGGCAGATTATTTTGAGCAGCAGGGAAAGGAAAAGCTAAGGGAACTGAAGGCAGAAGACATGTCCGGATACATGGAGTATATGAAGGAGGAGGGAAAGAAGGCCTCTACCCTCTCCCGTTCGGTTGCTTCCATTAAGTCTTTTTATCAGTTTATGATCCAGAGGGGAACTGTCACAGAAGATCTCTCTGCGGTTCTAAAGGCACCGAGGGTGGAGAAAAAGCTTCCTTCTGTTTTGGCTTTAGAGGATGTGGATGTGCTGCTGGCTCAGCCGTCAGGCAATACGGACAAGGAAGTTCGTGATAGGGCAATGCTGGAGCTTCTGTATGCGACTGGGATCCGTGTCTCTGAACTTCTCTCCCTTAAGCTGGAGAATGTAAATCTGAAGAAGGGCTATATTACCATCCAGGCTTCCGGAGGACGAGAAAGGATCGTACCTTTTACAAAAGAAGCAAAGGAGGCCCTGCAGAAATATCTGAGCCAGGTAAGGGAGAGACTTCTGGAAGCGGAAGGAAGTGACATCCTTTTTGTAAACATGTCCGGCAAGGCAATGAGCAGACAGGGCTTTTGGAAGATCATTAAGTACTATACGAAGCGGGCGGGTATAGAGGCTGACATTACACCGAACACCCTTCGCCATACTTTTGCGGCTCATCTGGTAAAGAATGGAGCAAATCTTCATGCGGTTCAGGAGATGATGGGGCATTCAGACTTTTCTTCTACTCAAAAATATACTAAAATAGAAAGTGTTCGGAAAGAATACGAAAAAGCACACCCGAGAGGATAGAAAGATGAAATATGATTATCTTGTAGTTGGCTCCGGTTTGTTCGGAGCCGTTTTTTCTGAAAGAGCAAAGAAGGCAGGAAAGAAGGTTCTTGTAATTGACAAGCGTCCTAACATTGCCGGAAATGTTTACACAGAAAAAATCGAAGGCATTAACGTACACAAGTACGGTGCACATATCTTCCATACAAACCTGACGGAGGTATGGAATTATATTACGCAGTTTGCGACCTTTAACAGGTTTACCAATTCCCCGGTTGCAAATTATAAGGGAGAGCTTTATTCCCTTCCCTTTAATATGTATACCTTTAATAAGATGTGGGGCGTTGTAACACCTCAGGAAGCGGCAGACAAGATCGAAGAACAGAAGAAGGCTGCAGGCATCAGCGAACCGAAGAATCTCGAAGAGCAGGCAATCAGCCTGATCGGAACAGATATCTATGAGAAGTTGGTAAAGGGCTACACGGAAAAGCAGTGGGGACGTCCCTGTGATCAGTTGCCTTCCTTCATTATTAAGAGACTGCCGGTTCGACTGACTTTTGATAATAACTACTTTAATGCACTTTATCAGGGCATTCCGGTAGGCGGATATACAAAGCTGGTAGAGAACCTTCTGGATGGCATCGAGGTCAGACTGAACGAGGATTATCTGGCAGACAAGGCAGGATATGATGCCATGGCGGACAAGGTTGTTTATACCGGCGCGATTGATGCTTATTTTGATTATAAGCTGGGTAATCTGGAATACCGTTCCGTACGCTTTGAAAATGAGCTGCTTGATATTCCGAACTTCCAGGGAAATGCAGCAGTGAATTATACAGATGCAGAAACACCCTGGACCAGAATTATCGAACACAAGTGGTTTGAGTTCGGCAAGGATGAAGAGGGCAATGATCTTCCGAAGACAGTTATCAGCCGGGAATATTCTTCCGAATGGAAACCGGGAGATGAACCTTACTATCCGGTTAATGACGAGAAGAACGGACAGCTTTATACAGAGTACAGAAAGCTGGCTGACAAGGAAGAGAAGATCATCTTTGGCGGAAGATTGGGAGAGTATAAATATTATGATATGGATGCAGTGATTGCAAGTGCTCTGGCTCTTGCAGAAAAAGAACTGTAATCCACCCACTATTGGAGGAGAAAAATTGAAGGGAATAATTCTTGCTGCCGGAAAGGGCACCAGACTTTATCCGGCAACTATGCCGGTTTGCAAGCCGCTTATTACAGTATATGACAAACCGCTGATCTATTATCCGCTGTCACTTCTGATGATGGCAGGAATTGATGATGTATTGATCATTGTACCGCCCGGAGATATGGAGCCTTTTATCCGCCTGTTGGATGATGGTGAGGAACTTGGTATTCATATTTCTTATAAGGAACAGAAGGTACAGAGGGGCATCGCAGATGCTTTTATCGTAGGCAAGCGTTTCATCGGAGATGATTCCGTGTGCCTGGCTCTGGGAGATAACATCTTCTATTCCGATCATATCGGCAGCCTGATGAGAGAGGCGAGGGGAGATGAGAAGGGAGCTTCCGTCTTCGGATATTATGTCGAGGATCCCCGTCCCTTCGGTGTAGTAGAATTTGATGAAAGCGGAAAGGCTATCTCCATTGAGGAGAAGCCGCAGAATCCGAAGTCAAATTATATTATTCCGGGACTTTACTTCTATGATAATGATGTTGTTGATATTGCAGCCAACCTGCAGCCGTCCGCGCGTGGCGAGCTGGAGATCACAGATGTCAATCTGGAATACCTGAAGAGAGGAAAACTGAAGGTTGTTCCGATGGACAGAGATGTAGAATGGATGGATGCAGGAAACAGCGACAGCCTTCTGGATGCTGCAAATCGCATCAAAAAGCTTCAGGACAAGACCGGTGTTAATATCGGATGCCTGGAGGAGATTGCTTATCAGAAGGGCTATATCTCGTTAGAAGAGGCTCACGCAGCAGGAGAGAAGCTTGCGAAGACAAAGTATGGCCAGTACATTCTCAATGTGAAATAAAGCCTTATGAATATGTTAATGAAAATCGCATAAAAGGCTGAGAATGATTCTGGACAGAACATCTCAGCCTTTTGTGATATAGCTATTCATTTTTACCCTATAACTCATAACCCGCCCAAATTCGCCCCGAAACATAACGGTTCGGAGCAGCTTGGGCGGTATTTAATAACACAAAATCAATCCTATAGTATTGACATTATAGGATCAAATTACTATACTACGTTTCAGGAGGTGAGTTTCAGTGGAACAGAAAAAGCAAATTTTAATCCTACTGCGG
>CAVHNP010000090.1:0-7480 GCA_963637505.1 Prevotella sp. CAG:279 | reverse complement strand
GATTTGAACCCTCGACACCACGGGTATGAACCGTGTGCTCTAGCCAACTGAGCTACTCCGCCAAAAAATATGGGACCTACAGGGCTCGAACCTGTGACCCTCTGCTTGTAAGGCAGATGCTCTCCCAGCTGAGCTAAGATCCCATAAAAGCAAGTCGCTTTTTCTTTTGTCTCGCGACTGCTTTATTAATATACAACCTTTTTTTCGGTCTGTCAACAGAATTTTTCTATTTTTTTGAAAAAATTCAATTTATTTTTTCAAAGCGGAATTTTTGCTTAATTTCCGGATATTTCTTATGATCCACTTCGCTGACAAACATCTCATAGGGGCGGGCATAGGTAGCAAACTCTCCGTATAAGGCCTGATAGATCATCAAAAGCTCACTGCTTTCCGTAT
Organism: Prevotella sp. CAG:279; assembly: GCA_963637505.1. Classification (GTDB taxonomy): domain Bacteria; phylum Bacillota; class Clostridia; order Lachnospirales; family Lachnospiraceae; genus RUG14243. The sequence goes on along the minus strand of CAVHNP010000090.1, from coordinate 7,084 downwards.
GCTCTGCTGTTCCGATGATCCGATAGAGATAATAATTAGCATCCTTCATCGGCTCTGAAAGCCTTTCTCTTTTGAAGTGCTTTACGATATCGCCCGGATGGAAAAGACCTTCCTTTGTCAGTTCCCTGATGGCAGTCTCCTCTTCTCCTTCCTGATGGCTGACCTTCCATCCCTTTCCTGGAAACTGATCTTCCAGTTCCTTCTGAAAGGCCAAGTAATTATCCGTCTCATGTTCCTTGCAGTAGATCGCAAATTCGATTCGGTCAAAACGATCTGCATACTGCTCCAATACGGCATGATACACCTTTGCTACAATATTCGGATCATTTGCAAAGGCGCCGCATCCAAAGGCACCCAAAACCAGAATATCCACCTCATGCGCCGCTGCAATATGAAGAATATGCTTCGCCCTGCTCTCATGAAGGGCATAGAGCTCTCCTGCATCCATACGGATCTTCTCTCCGGTATCCGGATTCAGATAAGCCGGAAGCTCGTTTCTCAGGTTTGGCGCCGCACAGGTGATCACATCAACGTTAAACCAGTCCTTTTTTTCCATTCTTTCCGGATAATCTGTATCTGTCTTACAGACTACGATATCCGGAGAATAAATACAGGCATCGGTATAACGAAAATCATCCACCATACGGTTTACATCGTAATAATCCACCCACATCTGATAGGTATCTAAGGCCGGATAAAGGGTAGAACAACGGCAAAGGCTCTCTTCCTGAGCAGAAGAGCCACTCTTTACGCCGCCTCCCGGGGTTGTTGCAGAAGCAAAGTTCAAAACAGCGATTTTCTTTTCCGGATAAGCTTCATGCAGCTGCATAGCAGCTTCCAAGGTTCTGGCCTTTGATACGGTTACCAGGCCTCTTTTTCCCGTTGCTGCCGGTCCAGGAAGATTCGGATATTCATTGGGCAGATAGAAGATTGTTTTTTCCTTGCTCTCCTCCACTGCATCATGCAGATCCGAATCTTCTCCGTAAAACTTTTCGGTATCCTCAAATATCTCTATCAGTCTATGTCGTCGGTCTTCCATTTTTTCCTTTCTACTCCTGTTATTTAACTGTTTTACATCGATTATAACCGATTTTTATATGCTAGGGATAAACTTTTTTCTTTCCGCCAGCAAATAGGCAAGCAAATGGGTCGGCTGCTGGAATTTATTTTCTTCGATCAGCCGGTCCAGTTCTTCTTTTGTCAGCAAAAGGGCATTCAGAAATTCCGTATCATCCAGCTCCTGTCCGCTGACCCTTCTGCAATGATCTGCCAGATAAATATGGGCATAATTATCCGCAATCGTCGGGTTGGCCGGAATGGTCAGAAGGTGCTGCCATTCATCAGAAACATAACCGGTTTCTTCCTTGAGTTCCCTTTTTGCTGCCAGAAGAGCATCCTCTGCCACCTCCCCCTGGCTGCCGTACTCCTTATCATCGCTTCTTTCGATGCCTCCGGCAGAAAACTCTGTTGTCACCTCACCGATGCCATGACGATACTGCCTTACGCAGATATAGTTTCCTTCCTCGTCTCTTGCCACGATAATGACAAAGTTTCTCCGGCTGTAATTATAGTAAGGCTCAAATTCGCTTCCGTCCGGCAGACGGTATCTCACCCTCCTAAAATCAATCCATTCATCCTGTACAATATGTTCTACCTTTAGGGCTTCCCATTTTAAATCATCAAATTCACTCATTATTTTTCCTTTCATCGCATCACTTCGTGATGCGATATATACGGGACTCACGGCGCATTATGTATCGCGCTTCGCGTGATACTAAGCGTTCTTCGAACGCTTGCGCCTTCGTTTCATCACATCGCTGACGCGATGCGATATATTATAAGGACACGCAGCTCATTATGCATCATGCTTCGCATGACGCTAAGCGTTCTTTGAACGCTTGAGCTGCCGTGCATCACATCGCTGACGCGATGCGATATATGTCAAATCGTATGGTTTTTCCTTTTATGGAATAGCTGGCTTTTTTGCCGGCGAGCTCCGATCCCTTGGCCATTCTTTTTACAACGATCCTCTCTGTTCCGCTTTTGACTGCTGCTTCAAAAAGCTCTTCTCCCTGGCTGCAGGGCAACTCCAGCTGCTGTAAAAGCTGAAACTTCTTTTTCACCAGCCCGCTCTTCTGTCTTTGTGGGAACATAGGATCCAGATAAACCAGATCCGGCACAAACTCCAGCTTTGCCATCCCTTCGATGCTGTCTTCTTTTCGAAGGTGCATGCGCTTTGCATAAGCTTCCAGTCGTGGATCCTCTTTTGCTCTTTTGATGGCATCTTCCAGAAGGGCACTGATGACCTCGTCATGTTCAAAAAGTAAAACTTCATAGCCTGCTGCCGCCAGAAGGAAGGAATCCTCCCCGAGCCCGGCCGTCGCATCAACTGCCCATAAGGGATGGTCCGCCTCTTTCTGCTTCGCCGCCTTTACCAAAAGCTCTCTTTGAAGGCTTCCCTGTCTGATCCTGGGCAGCATGGAAGAAAAATCTCCTCTCAGCTCCAGGATGCCGTCCGTTAGAGTAAGTCCCTTCTCTCCTTCTGTTAATCTTACTTCTTTTGCTTGCAAATTCTTCTCTTTTTCCCTACCCGGCATTTTCCGTCCTTTTATTCTTGTTTCTGCCCAGCCGCCTGACTCATTACTTCTATAAACACGCAGTCTACAGGTTCTCTGTCTCAATGTTCATCTAAACACAATTTGACCGGAAGGAAAGGATTCCTCCGGCCAAACTTCTTACTTTGCTTCTTCTTCCAATGTATCCGTCTCATCGCTGAGCGTATAGCTGTCATCCTCCAGCTTCGGCATCTGGGTAAGATCAAAGGGCGTACCCTGATATACCACATTCAGCCAGTTTGTATATAATGCATTGGAACTGGATCTCCAATTCAACTCCGGTTTCTTTGAAGGATCATCATCCGGATAATAATTCACCGGCATCTGAGGCTCTATGCCCTTCGCCAGATCTCTCTTATATTCCTTATCCAGGTCATACCTGTCATATTCGGTATGCCCCATCATAAAGATCTGTCTGGAGGAATAAGCCAGGATCAGGCAGCTTCCTACCTTCTCCTCGGGATTTGCTCCCTCGGCTACTACATAAAGCTCGGGGTTGGCTGCTACCGCTGCCTCATCAATTCCCGTATAGCGGGACTGGGGAGACATGAAATAATCGTCCATACCCCTCATCAGCATTTTCTTATGGTGCAATACCTTATGGCGATAAACACCGGAAAGCTTCTGCTCCAGCATGATCTTCTTAATATTATGATGGAAATAAAGGCCGGCCTGGGCACCCCAGCAAAGATGGAAGGTGCTGTAAACATGACTTCTGGACCATTCCATGATCTTGGAAAGCTCCGGCCAATAATCCACATCCTCAAAGTCAATCTTCTCCACCGGTGCTCCGGTAATGATCAGTCCGTCAAAATAGCTGTCCTTTACCTCTTCATAGGTAAGATAGAACTGATTCAGATGAGAAGCCGTTGTATGGGTTGACTCATGACTGGCGATTGCCAGAAGTGTGATCTGAGTCTGAATCGGGAAATTAGACATGACACGAAGAATATCCAGCTCCGTATCTTCCTTCAAAGGCATCAGATTCAAAATCGCGATCTGAAGCGGTCTGATATTCTGTGTATGTGCTCTGTTTTCATCGATTACAAATATATTTTCATCTTCCAGTATCTTTTTTGCCGGAAGATCATTGCTCACAATAATTGACATGCCTGCCAACCCTTTCTTTTCTTATTAAAATTCCCTTTTTTCCTGCCTGCGCAGTACTTTTACGATATATTCTGAAGCGCTATTTGTCAAGTTTCTCCAACTGATTATGCATGCGGAGGATGTGCTCCAGCTCCTTTTGCCCCGCCTCTCTTCCGGAAAAATAGTAGTCCGCCGAAAACCGTCTTTGCATTTCCTCTACGGAAGGGAAAAAGCAGTCTGTCTCCTCTTCCTTTATCTCCCGTCCCGTCAGTTCCGCCAGCCTGTGCACGGTACCTGCCGCACCGTCGATCAGCTCTACGTGGGAAGCATCCAGTTCAGAGAGAACTTCTTTCATGACTCCTTTAAAATAATTAAAATGGGTGCAGCCCAGAACAATAGAAGAAAACTCCTGTAGATTATAGCCGTAAAGCTGCTGCCTCAGGTATGTTCTGACCTCTGCAGAATCGAACTCTTCCTTTTCTGCGAATTCTACCAAACCCGGCATAGGAAGAAGGTCACTTCTCTCTTCTCCATGCTCCCGCCGGATTAACTCTTTTAATTTATTTTCCCTTAAGGTTACAGGGGTCGCCATCACCAGAATCCGTTTGGATTCTTCTCCCTTTAAGGCCGGTCTGACTGCCGGTTCCATCGCAATGATGGGGAGTTTGTATTTTTTTCGAAGAGAAGCAGAGGCGACTGCACTTGCCGTATTGCAGGCAATCACAATGGCATCTGCTCCTTTTTCTATCAAAAATGAAACAATATTCTCCGAGAAGCTTAGAATCTCTTCATTGTTCTTTGTTCCGTAGGGAACATGATCTACATCCGCATAAAAAATATATTCCAGATCTGGGAGCTCATGCATGGCCTCATGAAGAACCGACAAGCCGCCGATACCGGAATCAAAAATGCCTGCTTTCATTTGCTAAATCCTGCTTTTATCTATAATATAATAACGTGAATATTATACATCCGAAGGAGTTATTATGAAAGAAAAAAAGAAAAGCACCTCCGCTTCAGGAATCCTTTATAAATTAGTGATCTTCTGTCTTCTTTGCCTGATCGCTTTTTGCCTCTACAAGATCCTGCCCTATTATCTGAATAACCACAAATCCATTTCCGAATACAAGGATCTCAGCTCAAGCTACGTCAAAGTAGACGATGACACAGAAGACAATGAAAACAGCGAATCCGCTGACAGCACCCCCTTCTGGGCAAAGACCAGCGTAGATCTGGCTTCCCTGCAGAAACTGAACCCCGATATCAAGGGCTGGATCCGCTTTGACAATACCGATGTCATTCCCATCGATTATCCGATCGTCTATGACGGCAGCAACGACACCTATCTCCATGCGGATATTTATAAAAAATACAGCTATGCAGGAACCCTTTTCATCGAAGAAAAAAACAAAGGAGATTTCAGCGACCTTTCCACGATTATCTATGGTCATAATATGAACAACGGTTCCATGTTCGGTTCTCTGAAAAAATACTACCGGGACAGCAGCACCTATGATGACAACCAGTATTTTACGATCTATACCGCGGATAAGGCTTACCGCTACCAGATCTTTTCTTATTTTTCTACCACGACAGAAAGCTTCGTTTACCAGACAGGCTTCAGCCAGGGAGAAGAATACAAGAGCTATCTCTCTTCTCTTCTTTCTTCCTCTTCCAAAAAGACCGGTATTACGCCGCCCGATGACGCCAAGATCGTTCTGCTTTCTACCTGTCAGGGAAGAGATAGCAATACCCGCTTTATCGTCTGCGGTCTTTTAATAGACGAATATTAAGCGATAGCCTTTCCACTCCTATGGAGGGAAGATCAACGACTCGCCAGCTAAAGCTAGCGGCTTACCGTCTACGAAAACAAGAGGATTTTAGTTATGAAAAAATATCTCGTAAAATTATTTCATTTTTGTTATTCTGCGCTTTGCCGGATTCTGCCGCTTCAGAAAAATCGGATCATCTTTGAGAGCAGTGTCGGAAACAATTATTCCGGAAGTCCCAGAGCCATCTATGAATATATGATAAAAGAAGGGATTGCCGATCGCTATCAGATTTATTTTGTATTCAAGCATCCGGAGGAGATCAGCCTTCCCGGACCGGCAAAAAAACTAAAAAGAAAGACCCTTCCCTATCTGCTTGCTTTTGCAAGAGCAAAGGTCTGGATCAGCGACACCCGCATGCCCCTTTATCTGATCAAAAGAAAAGAGGTCTGCTATATCCAGACCTGGCATGGAACACCTCTGAAAAAGCTCGCCCTGGATCTGGATTCCCTGGACATGGGTGGTTCTGTCAATCTGGACAAATATAAAGAAAATTTCCGCAAAAATACTGCTATGTGGGATTATCTGGTTTCACAGAATCCCTATTCCAGTCAGATCTTCCGCAGATGCTTTGCCTTTCAGAAGGAAATGCTGGAAAGCGGCTATCCCAGATGTGACGTTCTATTCGAAAAGAATACAGAGGAACAGATTCTTGCCCTGAAAATGGAGCTCGGTCTCCCCACAGACAAGAAGATTCTCCTTTATGCTCCTACCTGGCGGGATAATGACTATCAGGAAAAGGGCAAATACAATTACCAACCGGAGCTGGATGCCGCACTCCTGCAAAAGGCCCTGGGCGAGGATACCATCCTGATCGTAAAATATCATTATCTTGTTGCCTCTAATTATGACTGGAGTCCCTATGAAGGCTTTGTCTATAATTTCTCCCAGGCAGATGATATTTCTCCCCTTTACCTGGTTTCCGACGCCCTGATCACGGACTATTCTTCGGTCATGTTTGATTATGCTATTCTGAATCGTCCTATGTTTTTCTTCTGCTATGATCTGGAAAATTATCGTGATACTCTTCGCGGCTTTTACTTTGATTTTGAAGCAGAAGCACCCGGACCGATCGTAAAGACCAGCCAGGAGCTCCTTTCTGCCCTCCTCCGCTACCGCGAGCAGTCGGATCCTCTCTATAGGCAAAGACTTGCTGCCTTCCGGGATAAATTCACCACCTTTGAGGATGGGCATGCCTGCGAAAGGATTGCCGCGCTGATTCAGGAAAAATGCAGGGTGTAGGTAAGGCAAAATTGTTGATAAAGATTGAACAAAAGGCTGAGAATGATTCTGCCGGAACTAAAACACGCTCTCGCTCTATATCGTATCGCTTTAGCGATGCGATGCACATGAGGCGCCATCGTGCAAAGCACGATTTAAATGGCGCCGGAGACCTAACGGTTTTTGATCCTAGGCAGAACATCTCAGCCTTTTATGGCATTCACTTTTATGTTATTTGCTATAGGCATATGCTTATACGAGCTCGTAAGCAGAACCCTCTAATGACGATTCACAAGGCTCTCGTCATGACGAAGCAGCTAGCAGCGAGGG
>CAVHNP010000089.1:0-7820 GCA_963637505.1 Prevotella sp. CAG:279 | reverse complement strand
CGTCATGACGAGAGCCTTGTGAATCGTCATTAGAGGATTCTGCTTACGAGCTCGTATAGACTTTCTTGGTAGTGTTGTCTATTATAAGGAATATAGAAATGCAAAAAATGAAAGTTAAATATTTAACATTACCAAATCGTATACATGTATTGGGGATAGGCATTGTACAAAAGGCGAAAAAAGTTGTTAAATAAATATCGAAGAGATGATTCGTTTCACCCCCAACCCAATCGAGTCATCCAATATACCCTTTTCATTTTATAAAACTACTTCCTGAAAAACTCTGGTATCCCCAGAGTTTTTCTTTTTTTTGCAATTTATAGGATAAAACACTGTCCTATAAGCCATGCTGCCCTGTACTTCAAAGTGTGACGATATGTACGCAAAAGAAAAAATGAATTTAATGGTTTTCATATCGGATTGATAGTGATATAATGCTTAAAAATATTAGTGCCGATTAATTGGGAAAGGGGGAATTGGCATGGCTTCTAAGAGTGTTATGACAGGAACGATTGGAAGAGCAAGAGAACTCAGCGATATTGCAGAAAGATGTAATTTTTCTATCTATGCTTCTGACGGCAGGATTACAGTAAATGCAAAGTCCCTGATCGGGGTGCTGAATCTCGATCTTCAGAAGAAATGGCTTCTTACCTATGATGGAGAAAATGCACTTTTAGACAGATATATCGAGAAAAGTTCTGTAGATTGAGAAAAATAGGGGAAAGCACTTGCATGCTGGAAAAATGCATGATACAGTATGCTAGTTGGGTCCTGAAGGAGCAAGTTGTTTCGTATCCTTGTTTCGGTTTTGTTATGTCTATTTTATTTATTTATGACCTGACAATGAGAGCAGCAGTAATGCTGCTCTTTTTTTGTTCTATAACCCTTCCTTGCGCTTGCAGGCATATCCTCTTATAATAAAGCCCATACGGGAAAAGGGTAAAACCGCCCGGGGTGAAAGGGATAAGGTATGGATGCAGAAAAAAAACTGATTGAAAGCTTTAAGAAGCTGGCGAAGGAAGGAACGGTAGACAAGATCACCATCAAAGAGATTACGGATGGAGCCGGGGTGATCCGCTCTACCTTTTATTATCATTTTCAGGACAAGTATGAGCTGATCGAAAGGATTTTCCAAAGAGAGATTCTTCAGCCCCTCTTTCCTTTGCTGGATAATAATATGATCACAGAGATGACTCTTCTGATCTTCAAAAATCTGGAAAAAGAGAAAAGCTTCTATAAAAAACTGACTTATATGGAAGGGCAGAATTCCTTTGAGGAGATCGTGCAGAGAAGTATCCGCCTGGCTCTGCTTTCCCATATGGAAAACAATATGGTGGAACAGACCAGACAGGTCTTAAAAAAGCATTTCGGCTGGCTGAGCTTAGAGCAGATCGCCGATTATTATGCCAGCTCTATGACCTTTGTTGTGATTAACTGGATCAAGGCCGAAATCGAGGTTACACCGGAACAGGTAACGGAGATTGCGGACATGATGTTTACACTTTCTCTGAAGGATGTAATTAACATAATTCGAACTGGCAATCTCAGCGTGTGAGTGCTAATACAACTTTTGCTTTTTGTTTACCCTTTGCTACAAATTGATAAAAATGTAGCAAAGGGCAAAACATTCGAGAAAGACTGGATATTTTCATATCCGGTTTTTTTCATTATTCTTTCTTAGAAACTAAAGTAGTAGACTAAGTAACAATGAAGTGAGGAAGTGAGTAAATGGAAAAGTTGAGTAAACTGATCGTCAAATGGAGGCATTTGATACTGATAATTGGTATTCTTCTGCTGATTCCATCTGCGATCGGATATTTTAACACCAGAGTCAACTTTGATATTCTGACCTATCTGCCATCAGAGATTGATACGATGAAGGGACAGGATATTCTAAAGGATGAATTCGGAACAGGTTCTTATTCCATGATCGTTGTGGAAGGCATGGATCTGAAGGATGTTTCGGCAATCAAGGAAAAGATTGAAGCAGTTGATCATGTAAAGACCGTTCTTTGGTATGACAGCGTAGCAGATCTTTCCGTCCCGGTTGATGTTCTTCCGGAAGAAGTAAAGGACGCCTTTATTAAGGGAGATGCAACTCTGATGTTTGCAACTTTTGATACCTCCCTTTCCTCCGATGAGACCATGCAGGCAATCGAGGATATCAGAAAGGTAACAAATGAGCAGACTTTTGTCAGCGGTATGTCAGCGATCGTAACCGATACAAAGAATCTGACCAATCAGGAGCAGCCGATTTACGTTTTGATCGCGGTTATCCTGGCAGCGGTTGTTCTTGGCCTGACCATGGATTCCTGGATGATCCCGATCTTCTTCCTGGTCAGCATCGGCATGGCTATCGTATATAACCTGGGAAGCAATATCTTCCTCGGAGAAGTTTCCTATATTACAAAGGCAATTGCAGCTATCCTGCAGTTGGGCGTAACCATGGATTATTCCATTTTCCTCTGGCATTCCTTTACAGAGCAGATGGATCTCAATGACCACAACGATGAAGTGGCAATGGCGAAGGCAATTCAGCTGACCTTCTCCTCCGTAGTAGGAAGCTCCGTTACCACAATCGCAGGCTTTATCGCTCTTTGCTTTATGAGCTTTACCCTTGGTATGGATCTGGGTATCGTTATGGCGAAGGGTGTTTTGATCGGCGTTATCTGCTGTGTAACGATCCTGCCGGCTTTGATCATGAACTTCAGTAAGATTACCGTGAAGACCATGCACAAGCCTTTAATCCCGGAATTTAGGATCTCCAAATTCGTAGTAAAGCATTATATACCGATCGTTATTATTTTCTTCCTGATGTGGATTCCGGCAATTTACGGATATCAGCACATGTCCGTTTACTATAAGATGGACAGCTCCCTTCCGGACAGCCTGCCGAGTATTCAGGCTAATAAGGAGCTGGAAGATAACTTCGATCTGGGTGCAACCCATATCATCCTTGCCGATGCAAATCTTTCTGCCAAGGATGGCGCAAATATGAGTAAGGAACTGCAGAATATCGATGGTGTAAAGGATGTTCTCGGCCTGGATGCAGTCGTTGGACCGGCTCTGGTAAGAGACATCATTCCGGAAGATCTTTTGTCTGATATCAAATCCGATAATCACCAGATGATTCTGGTAACCTCAGAATATCAGGTAGCATCCGATGAAATGAATAACCAGTGTGAAGAGATCGAAGAGGTCATCAAGAAATATGATTCCAATTCCATGCTGATCGGTGAAGGACCCTGTACCAAGGATCTGATCAAGATCACGGATCAGGACTTTAAGTCTGTATCCGCAGCTTCGATCGGTATCATTTTTGTTATCATTCTTCTTGTATTCGGTTCCATCTCCATTCCGGTTATCCTGATTTTCGTTATCGAATTTGCGGTATACCTGAATATGGGTATGTCCTTCTTCACCGGAGCGACCCTGCCCTTTATCGCGTCGGTCGTAATCGGAACGGTTCAGCTTGGTTCTACGGTCGATTATGCGATCCTGATGACGAACCGTTATAAGAGAGAAAGACTGGAAGGTGCAAGTAAGAAAGAGGCTGTACTGACAGCACATCAGACTTCTGTTCAGTCCATCTTTATTTCCGCACTCAGCTTTTTCGCAGCAACATTTGGTGTAGGTATTTATTCAAATATTGATATGGTTGGTTCTCTTTGCAGTCTGATGGCAAGAGGTGCCATCGTCAGCATGATTACTGTTATGCTGGTTCTGCCGGCAATGCTGATGATCTTCGATAAGCTGATCTGCAGAACAACCCTGAAGATGAGACAAATTGGTAGAAAGACAAAGATGAAAGTTGAGGAGTAAATCATATGAGAAAGATTAAATATGTGAGAAAAACGACAGCACTTGCGATGTCCGCAATGTTATCCCTCGGTCTTTTGGCAGGATGCGGATCATCTGATTCCGATACAAATGCGTCAGGAGATGCATCAGGAGATGCTTCAGCGGATGCGAAAACAGCTACAGCAAGCGTAAAAGGAAGTACAAGCTCTTCCAGCGGAGATGCGGAGAGTACAGATAAAGAAGAAACCGTATACGTATTCAGTAATGCAGACGGCAGCGTAAATTCCGTTACCGTCAGCGACTGGCTGAAGAATACGAAGGGAGAGGATACACTCAAGGATTCTTCTAACCTGAGCGATATTCAGAATGTAAAAGGCGATGAAGACTATACAGGAAACGGCAAGAACATGGTATGGCAGGCAGGCGGAAATGATATTTATTATCAGGGAAGCGGCAATACTAAGGATGTGCCCATTTCTGTAAAGGTAAGCTATCAGCTGGACGGAAAGGATATTTCCGCAGAGGATCTGGCAGGAAAGAGCGGTAAGGTAACCATTCGTTATGAATATACCAGCAATGCAGACCAGGTGATTTCAACCAGCAAGGGCAAGGAAACGGTTCCGGTTCCTTTTGCGGCAGTAACCGGTATGGTATTAAGCTCAGATACCTTCCATAATGTACAGATCGAGAACGGACAGATCCTTTCTGACGGTGAGAACATGATCGCTGTCGGCCTGGCAGTTCCCGGCCTGAAGGAGTGCCTGGACGTTCCGGAGCTGAAGGAAGATCTGGACGATATGGAGGAACTCCTGGATAAGGTAGATTCCTATGTTGAGATTACAGCTGATGTAGAAGACTTTGAGCTTGGCAATACCATTACCCTGGCAACAGCAGATCTGGATTCTGTCATGGGTGATATCGATGTCAATACAGGCGATCTGACCGATCAGGTTGCAGAGCTTCAGGATGGAGCAGACCAGCTTCAGGATGGTACAGGAAGCCTGGTAAGCGGTGTTGAGACCCTCTCTTCCGGAACAAATACATTAAAATCCGGTACTTCCCAGATCGCATCCGGAGCAGACAGCTTAAAGAGTGGACTTTCAGCTCTGCTCAGCGGAGAAAATGCCATTGTAGCCGGCTTTGATCAGCTGACAGCAAACGGTAATCTGGAAACCCTGCAGCAGGGTGTTGGACAGCTGGCATCCGGTGCCTCAGCTCTGGCAAGCGGAAGCCAGACCCTGAAGAATGGTACAAGTGCTTTGGCCAGCGGTTCCAGCAGCCTGGCATCCGGAGCAGAAAGCCTGGCATCCGGTGCCTCTTCTTTGGCAAGCGGAGCAAGCTCTGTCAGCGCAGGTGCTGAGAAGCTTTATGCAGGAACAAAGCAGTTGGAGGCAGGATTTGAGACAAAAGAAACCGGACTGGTGGATGGATCAGCAGCGGTTGCGGCAGGATTGAGTGAACTTAATACAGCGGTTAGTAGTATCAGCGTGGATCAGATTGATGTTGAGTTGGCAAAAGAGCAGGCATCATCAGCCGCAGCAGCGTCTGTTACAGATGAGCAGGCAGCAGCTCTTGTAGCGCAGATGGGTATTACTGCAGAAGATCCGAATTATGATATGTATAAGGCAGTTGCAAAGGCTTCTCTTACAGCGGGTGCTTCATCCGGAGCTTCTGCAGGTGCAGAAGGTGTTGCAAATGCAGCCAATGAGAAAATTGGTGCGCTGAGTCCAGAGCTTGAGGACTTAAAAACTAATGTTAAAGCGCTTTCCGCAGGTGCGTCTGCCGTCTCAACAGGTATCAGTACTGCAGATGCGGGAATCCAGGGACTGATTGCAGGTTATGAAGGCAATGCGGCAACGGGAACAACCGGACTGGTAGATGGTATCAAGGGTTTGGAGTCAGGTGCATCCACTCTTGCAACAGGAGCTTCTACGGTTAGCGAAGGTGCTGCATCCGTTGCAAGCGGTGCAAGTTCAGTAGATGCAGGAAGTGCTTCTCTGGCATCCGGTGCATCCAGCCTGTCAGCAGGTGTTGACAGCCTGAACAGCAAGGTGCCGGCATTGAAGTCCGGTATCGAGGCTCTTCAGTCAGGCACCCAGCAGGTAAACACAGGACTTGCAAGCGCTTATGCAGGATCCGATACCTTAGCATCCGGCGCTTCTACTCTGGATAACGGAACACAGACACTGGTTGACGGTGTAGTAGAGCTGCTTGACGGTGCAAATACCCTGAATGAAGGAATGACTCAGCTGAATACAGAAGGTATCAGCAAGATCTCTGATCTGGCCGATGATCTGACCATCTTCTCAGAGCGTCTGGATTCTCTGACCGGTGATGAAGGCGGATACACTAACTACAGTGGTATCGCTGACGGACAGAAGGGTACGGTAAGATTCATCATCAGAACAGATGAGATCAAGAACAATAAATAAGCTTTAATGTTCACTTTAAATTTACTCGCTTTGTAACAGCTTCCGGAGAAAGAAATTCACTTCTGAACTGTTATCAACAAACTTCTCTCTCAGGGCCTGCCGGGATTCCGGCAGGTCCTTTTATCGTATAGGAAACTTCGTTCCCTATACGATAAAAAAGCACGGAGATGCGCAGCTCGCGGAGCTGAAATCAATGCTTCACATTCCGCTCGCGCGCGGGCGTATGCGCAAGCGCATATTTTTTATCATGAGAAATGAGAAAAAAGCAATAAAGGCCGAGATGTTCTGCCCAGAATCAAAAACCGTTGGGAAGCCCTAATAACGACACACGCTCTTGGAATACCGTTTCGGCTGACACGCTGCGTTTTCTACTCCGTGCACATCTCCTATTCGCTCCGGCTCCCACGAAACTCGCCGCTGTATTCCTAAGAGGCTATTTTAGAAGGAGACTTTTTCGGTGCCGCATACTATATGAGGCTCAGACAGTCGTTCCGCCGGAGCTGAGAATGTGCGCGTCGTTACGAAAGCCTTGCGAATCGTCATCCGAAATCTGCATTCCAAGGAGCTTTGTGTCTGTATTCGGAAAAGCAAATAGGTGCTTTGCGGAAAATGTGATATACTTTAACTCATTAAGCGAAAAGGATGACGACAGAAGGAGTAGATCAAATGCAAAAATATATTTCCTGGAATATAGATTCTATCAATGCAGCCCTGACAGGAACGTCAGATAGGGCAAAGCTGTCTCAGGCGGTTCTGGAAACGATAAAAGAAGAGGATGCGGATATTATTGCGATCCAGGAGACCAAGCTGCCGGCAACAGGTCCTTCAGCAAAGCATATGAGCCTCTTAGAAGGCTATTTCCCGCATTATAAGATGGAGTGGATCAGTTCCTGCCCTCCTGCACGAAAAGGCTATGCGGGGACAATGGTGCTGTATAAAGAGGGCATGGAAGCAGAGCGGGTAGATACGAGACTGTCGGCTCCGGATAATATGGATGAGGAAGGCAGAATGCTGGCTTTGGATTTTGGCTCCTTTTACTTTGTGAATGTTTACACGCCGAATGCAGGCGGAGAGCTGAAACGCCTTGCCTATAGGCAGGAATGGGACAGACTTTATGCAGATTATTTGAGCAGTCTGGATCAGAAAAAGCCGGTGATCGCCTGCGGTGATTTTAATGTAGCGCATAAGGAGATCGATCTTGCTAATCCCAAGACCAATCATCATTCTGCCGGCTTCACCGATGAGGAGAGAGAAGGCTTTACCAATCTTTTGGCCAAGGGCTTTATCGACAGCTTCCGTTATGTACACGGAGATGTAAAAGATGTGTATTCCTGGTGGGGACAGAGGATTAAGACCAGTAAGATCAATAATACAGGCTGGAGAATTGACTATTTCCTGGTCAGCGACAGGATCAAAGACCAGGTGAAAAGGTCAGAAATGATCGATTCCGGCGCAAGGCAGGATCATGCACCGATATTGCTGGAGATTGAGTTGTAAGGCGAAAAAGGGACGAGAATGATTCTGCCGGATCTAAAACACGCTCTCGCTCGGGGAAAAACCCAGCAGATGCTAAGCTCGAGGCACATG
>CAVHNP010000088.1:0-8128 GCA_963637505.1 Prevotella sp. CAG:279 | reverse complement strand
GATGTCAACAGGTCATGAGCCATTTGGAAGACTAATTAAGAAAATATCAGTATAAGCAGCTGATAAATAAAAATCAGTTGATGATAACGTTCGGATAAATGAAGTTATGGTTTGTTAGAAAGCAGTAATTAAGGGTAAAATAAAATGTTAATAGAATTCCGATTTAAAAACTATAGGTCATTTCGAGATGAGGCGATTTTATCAATGGAGGCAGTTGGTAAAATCCCTTTTGAAAATTCTTTAATTGGGTATAAAAGTACGAGATTATTGCCAGCTGTTGCTATTTATGGAAAAAATGGCGGTGGTAAGAGTAATGTGATTCGAGCATTTTGGTTTGCAATTCAATTTATTCAAAATGCACAAAAAATGCAGCATGAAAAAGCTCGAGTTCCGGTTGTTCCTTTTGCATTAAATGATTATTCTTCGAAGGAACCAACAGAATTTGAATTTGATTATATAGTTGATGGCATAAGGTATTGGTATGCATTTGCTGCTACAAGAGAAAAAATAGTAAGTGAATCTCTATATTATGCGCCTAAGGGTCAGAAAGCACAGGTTTTTGTAAGGAAGGAACAGGAATTTTCTTTTACAGCAGATAAAGCAAAAAGAAAAATGATTAGCAAAACAGTAGCTGAAAATCAATTGTTTTTTTCTATAGCATGTACAATGAATGATTCTGTTTGTATAAATGCAATGAGATGGTTTAGAGAAGATTTGTTCTTTTCGAGAGATTATACGGATATTCCAAAACAAATTTTAGAATATTCAAATGATAACAATATGTTAAAAGCGATTTCAGACTACGCAAGAGCGGCGGATTTTGGAATTGAGGAAATGAAATTTGAAATTGAGAATAAGAGAATAAATGAAAATATGGAGCTTCCGGAAGATCTTACGGAGGAAATCAAAGTAGCCCTGGCATCATTTATGCAGAGCTTATCTGATAACTCAAATAATTCTGAGAGCAGGCTGAGCTTGAGTCAGGTAAAGGCAAAAGCAAAACATACTGGTATTAATCGAAATGGCGAAAGAGAATTATTTGAACTAGAGTTGGGAGATGAATCAGACGGAACAAGAAAGCTGATGTCCATGGCTCCGGCAATGGAATCGGCCTTGAATAAGGGTGGTCTTCTTTTAATAGACGAGTTAGAACAGGAATTACATCCGATACTTGTTAATTTTGTGATTAGAAAATTCCAGAGTAAAAATAGCAATCCCAATGGAGCTCAAATTATTTTTACAACACATAATACAGAACTTATGAATTTAGAATTTATGAGAAGGGATCAGATCTACTTTGCGGATAAAAGAAGAAAAGATGGTTCTTCTGAATTATACAGCCTAAGCGATTTTTCCGTAAAAGAGACCGATAATATTCGCAAGGGATATTTGGTTGGAAAATATGGAGCCACTCCTGAAGTTGAATTTGAGGAGGTGGAGTAATGGGCAGAAGAACAAGTGGAAGCAGGGGCTCGGGAAAGTTGATTGTTCGTGTTTTTTGTGAAGGAGAAAGCGAACAGGCATATGTGGACTTTTTAAGAGAAGAATTTCGAAATGTAGCAGTTATTAGTTATCCCAAAGAGACGGGTGCAACCGATCTCTTTGAGCGGGCTAGTGTGCGATTTAAAAAGGATCCTTCCTATCGGGATTATAAAGAAGTAATCGATGAGGTTTGGTTTTTCTTCGATATAGAGACAAAGGATGCCAATAAGTGGGAGAAACATTATCAGATTATCAAGTCGCTGAGAAAAATGCGTAAAGATAAAAAGTACGTGTCAGATTACTTATGACAACAGGATGCATAGAATATTGGCTTATGTTACATAAAAAATATTATGTACCACAATTACAGACTGTTGCAGATAAAGAGCGGGTTATTGCGGATTTACGGTTAGAGGAACCTTTGTATAAAAAGGGAAATAAGACAATAACAGCAAAAATAGCGGCAGACTATCCGATTGCTGTAAAAAATGCAAGAAAAACCATGGAAAATCTCTTGAATGACGGTATGCCCGGAATGGAAGATACGGATGTCAGAAATCAGTGGTTGTGTAAAAATTGTAAGACATTTTCGAATGTATATGAAGCAATTGAATATTTAGAAAAAATATAGAATTTTTGACTGTTTCCTTTGCTTGCTCTTTATTGAAGAGTCAGTGAAAGGAAATCTTGAGCTGGAGTGTCAGATGAGTCAAGGTTACAGAAAATTCAAAAGTCTCATGGTATATGGATGTATGGAACTGCAGAAAGGAAAATGATGATTCATCTTCAGTAATCATCATATAAGGATGATATGCTTCATATAAGATTCGGTAAAATAAAAGATGTTGTATATAACACTTCTCTTTACTTTAAAAACCAGTATGATCCGAAATGGTTGGAAGATGAAGAAGTTCAGGATATGATCGCTGATATTGACAAGTCGAAAGTCCTGAGCAGTCATGCAATTGATAGTCCTGTTATGGGGATTATTCCTCCGACCTCTCTTTCCAGCGGAGTGAAGACTCTGATTCTAATTAAGAAAATGCCGGAGAAGCTCTTTAATGCGTCAAATTGCGGCGACAATTGTGCCGAATGGCTTCTGAGAATCGGTGAATCTCAGGACGTTACGGTGAATTTGAGACATATTATGGATTTCGGAGAGCGGCCTTTTGAAATTCATATAGTGAATACAGATCAAATCGTGCATGACATGGAGAGTCTTGCTCGTATAGCTGGGAGGTTCGTGTAAGCATGAAGGGGAGTTATCATGTTATTATTCAAAACCGATCTCTGAAATATGAGTTTGATATTAGGCGAAATTTGACAATTGTGCAGGGAAACAGTGCGACTGGAAAAACAACGCTTGTTGAGATGATAAGAGAATCACATCTTGATACAAACAGTGGTGTGACGATTTCCTGTGAATGCCCTTGTCGCGTGATAGAGGGAGATCTCTGGAAGGAATAGATCACATATATTAAGGATTCCATCATTTTTATTGATGAGGGCGCATCCTTTGTAGAATCTGAAGAATTTGCCGTTTTAGCGAAAGGCAGCAGTAATTATTTCGTCATTGTAACGCGTGAGAATTTGGAAATGCTTCCGATTAGCGTAGAAGAGGTATATGGAATAAAGAGTTCCGGAAAGTACGGAAGCCTGCAGCCGGTATATCACGAAATGTATCGTTTGTACGATATAAATGCAGAAGTGGATAGCTTGATGATAAAGTTTACATAAAATCTTGAAAGGAGGCGATCCTGTGGGAATCTATATAAATCCTGGTAACAGTGCATTTGCTGAGATTAATGATGAAGATTATATTGATAAGACCATGCTGATAGATGAAATAAATCAGACCATAGGAAAAACAAAAAAGCTTACCTGTATCAGCAGACCGCGTCGATTTGGAAAATCATATGCGGCAAGAATGTTGACAGCCTATTATGATTGTTCATGTGATTCACATGGCTTGTTTGATGATAAGCTGATCGCCTCGACGAGGGACTATGAGAAGCATTTGAATAAGTATAATGTGATTTATTTGGAGATTACGAGTTTTATATCACAAGCCCGGAGGGAGGGAATCTCGCTTGCAGATGTCCCACAAATGATAGTAAAGACTTTGTCGGATGAATTAGACGCGCTGAATATGATCACACAGCCGGATAGGGAACTGAAGGAAAAACTAACGGCTATTTCAGAAAATCCGAACGGAAAGAAATTTGTTTTCATCATCGATGAATGGGATGCTGTGATACGAGAGGCTAAGGACGATCCGAGAGCGCAGGAAGCATTTTTGGGTCTTATGAGAGAGTGGTTTAAAAATGGAACCTTTACACCTAAGGTTGTGGCAGCAGCATATATAACAGGAATTCTTCCGATAAAAAAAGATGGATCGCAGTCTGCCATATCTGATTTTGATGAGTACACAATGGTCAAACCACTTCGTTTTGCCGAATTTGTTGGATTTACGGAGAAAGAGGTTAAAGAACTTTGCCATAAACATCATGCGGATTTCGATGCAATGAAGCTATGGTATGATGGCTATGATTTTAAGGGGATAGGTGCTGTATATAATCCGAATTCTGTAATGAAGGCGATCCGTAATGATGATTTTGATTCTTATTGGACGGAGACATCTGCTGCAGAGGGACTCCTTGATTATATCAGCAAAGATTATAATGGCCTGACCAAGACGATAGCAGAGCTTGTTGGCGGCGTGGATGTAAAAGTCGATACAAGCGGATTTGCAAACGACCTGACCAGCTTTAAGGGAAAAGATGATGTTCTGACGCTAATGATTCATTTAGGCTATCTTGCCTATGATCATAAAAAAGGTCTTGCAAGAATTCCGAATGAGGAAATAAAGCGAGAATTTCAACGTTCTATTCATGAGGTCAGACATGATGCAACGCTGAAGCGTTTAAGAGAAAGCGAAAAACTTTTTGCTGCAACAATCCAGAAGGATGAAGAAAAAGTTGCCGAGCAGATTGAAAAGGTGCATTCGGAAGAAACAGTTGCGCTCCATTACAACAAGGAAGACAGTCTTCGCAGTGTGATAAAACTTGCATATTATACATACCGTGATCATTATCTTCAGTTTGAAGAGCTCCCGGCTGGAGAAGGGTATGCGGATATCGTGTATCTTCCATTGCCGGATTCTGATTGGCCGGTACTTGTGATTGAATTGAAATGGAACAAGTCAGCAGAAGGTGCAATTGATCAGATTATAAACAGAAAGTATCCATCTGTTCTGAAAAACATGGATCGAAGCATCCTCCTGGTTGGTATTACCTATGATAAGGATGCCGGAGCAGGGAAGAGAAAGCATAGCTGCAGGATAATAGAGTATACGGAATAGATAAGCTATCTGCCGGATTGCTATGGATATGAGGTGGAGGATGTATTACGGTATCGGCAGGAAATTATACAGTCTGCAGAGTAAGAACGGATTTATTATACAGGACTCAGAATCAGGTGAAATAGATGTATTTAGAAAAGATTCATATGTCGAATAATTTAAAGTTACCGGTAGGAATAGAAAACTTTGAAAAAATTCGAATAGAAGGATTTTACTATATTGATAAGACAAAATTAATAGAGCAGTTGCTTGACCAATGGGGTGAAGTAAATCTTTTTACAAGACCGCGCAGATTCGGAAAAACCTTGAATATGAGCATGCTTCACTGCTTTTTTAGAATCGGAACGGACAAAACACTCTTTGAGGACCTATATATTTCACAGAATAAAACTCTGTGTGAAGAATATATGGGAAACTATCCGGTGATCTTTATTTCATTAAAAAGTGTAGAAGGATTAAGCTTTGAGGATGCAAAGTATCAGCTGGCTGAACTGATCGGAAATGAAGCAGAACAGTTTCAATTTCTTTTGGAAAGTGAGAAATTGACTGATAACGAGAAAGACAGATATCGTGCGCTGATTCGGATGCATAATGGACAGTATGAAATAGGGGATGGAATTCTGACCTCATCCTTACAAATGCTTTCCAAACTTTTATGCAAGCATTATGGCAAAAAGACCATTATCTTGGTTGATGAGTATGATGTTCCCTTGGATAAGGCCTTTCAGAATGGTTACTATAAGGAAATGGTAGCATTGATTCGGGCATTGTTTGGAAAAGCCTTTAAAACAAATGATTATTTACAGTTTTCTGTTTTAACAGGCTGTTTGAGAGTCTCTAAGGAAAGTATTTTTACCGGTTTAAATAACTTTAAAGTGCTATCGGTTACAGATGCCAGGTTCGATGAACAGTTTGGCTTTACGGAAAAGGAGGTAAAGCAGCTCCTGGAGTCATATCATTTAGAGGCTGCGATGGATGAAATAAAAAAATGGTATGATGGCTATCATTTCGGAGATGCGGATATTTATTGTCCCTGGGATGTAATTAATCATGTTGACAGACTTTGTACTGAGCCGGATGCGGAGCCGCAGTCCTATTGGATCAATACCAGTGGAAACAGTCTTGTAAAAAGGTTTATCGATAAGGCAGACAAGAATACCAGAGATGAGATAGAAAGATTGATTAATGGAGAAAGGATTGAAAAATCGGTTCGATTAGAATTAACCTATGATGAAATTGACACTAGTATCGAGAATCTTTGGAGTGTTCTTTTTACGACGGGATATCTCACGCAGGAAGGAAAAAGTAAAAGCGGTATCTATCAGCTGAAAATACCCAATGAAGAAATACGAGAGGTATTTAGAAGCCAAATTCAGGAATGGTTTAGAACTACCGTACTGAAAGATACAGATGAATTAAGCACATTTTGGAATGCTTTTGTCAACGGTGATGCACAGATACTGGAAGAAAGTTTGACCAGAATGCTGGGAAGAACGATCAGCGTGCTTGATCCGAAGGGATCTCAGACAGAAAAAGAAAAATATTATCATGTATTTTTAACAGGCCTTCTTGTAGGAAACGGAAAATGGGGAGTACTTTCCAACAGAGAAGCCGGCGAAGGATTTGCGGATCTTATAGTTGAAACAGAGAATCCGAATACAGGAGTGATTATCGAGCTGAAGATCGTAGATAAGTTTACAGATCTGGACAGAGCCTGTGAACGGGCAATGGAGCAAATAAAAAATCGCAGATACGACGAATATTTGCGTAACGAGGGACGAAGCGATATTATTGCATATGGAATTTCATTTTTCAAGAAGAGATGCCGGGTTCTCGTTGAAACGCTCAACCATAACTGACACAGCCCCTTAAGGAGGAAGTTGAGATCGATTACTACTTTGATGCGGCAATCGCAATGATATCGGCAAAAGCCATGCTTTGCTGGCTTCTGCTGGCTCTTGTGACCGCTTTCATTACAAATCATTTATATCGGAAAGGAAAAATAAAGAAAACGACTGCCTGGGTTCTTCCCTTTTTTGTCTTTTATCTTTCCTTTGTGCTAACCATCACGATCCTGGAACGTAGGCCGACGGTCGGGATGGAGTATAATCTGCAATTGTTCTGGACCCTTCGGGCTATTGCGCATGGAAACCGGCTGTTGATTCGGGAAATATTTTGGAATATGGTACTTTTTGTGCCACTTGGAGGATCTTTCTTTTTCCTTACAAGGCGGCGTATCTTATCTTCGATGCTGGCAGGAGTACTCTTATCTGCTGCCATAGAGGTCACCCAACTGATAACGCACAGGGGACTCTTTGAGTGGGATGATATGGTAAATAACGGTCTGGGAACTTTGCTTGGGATCGGTATTGCGATTTTGATAGAAAAAGCCTGTATAAGACAAAAAAGTTGAAATGGTTGAAATACGAAGGGTAAAAACAAAGAAAATTGCAAGAATAGCGGGAAAAACTTAAAAAAAGAGAGTTACTAGTAGCCTAGACCATTGACAGTAAAATGAAATAAAGAGTAAAATAAATTTATATTGTAGCTAATGAAACACGATGAGGAGAAAGTAAACATGAAGAAACTGATCACTTTGTTATTGGTATTTGTGATGACAGTTGGAATGGCTGCAACAGTTTTGGCAGCACCCAGTCCTTCTTCATCTACGGATACGGTTCCGCCGGCAATAGATGATACAGGTAAAAAGGTTGATATTATTACATCCGATCCGGAGCCGGAAATCAAAAAGGAGATTCCCTCTGTTACACCGGAAGGTTATGATGTGATCTGGGTTAAGAAGATCACAACACCGGATAATCCTGCGTATCCGATTACAGTTACAGTTAATGTAAACGGAGTAAAAAAGGGCACAAAGGTTGTTGTTAAGCTCTATGTAGACGGCGAGTGGAAAGAAGTAACTGCAGTTGCCGGTGATGGAAAGATCACGATCACCTTAAATCAGACTGGAACAATTGCTATTTTCGTAGAGTCTGATGCTAAGGTATCTCCGAAAACAGGAGAAGCGCCGATCACAGCAGGACTTGTTGGACTTGTAGCAATTGCAGCGGCTGGGATCTATTTTACAAGCAGAAAGAAAAAAGCATAAATTGTTTTAGAAAAATAGGAAAGAGCTCTTTTATGTATAAAATCCTGTATAGGTTTAGACATAGAGGGCTCTTTTTTACATAATAGAAATTCCTTTGGAATTTCTATTATGTAAAAAAGAGCGGAGATGCGCAGCTCGCGAAGCTGAAATTAATGCTTCGCATTCCGCTCGCGCGC
>CAVHNP010000087.1:0-8255 GCA_963637505.1 Prevotella sp. CAG:279 | reverse complement strand
GCTGTCGCGAATAGGCGAGTTATGCCGTGTCTGAAAGACGCGGCGGTTCCGCGAGTCTGCACCGAAGGTGCATGGGAATGGCGAGCGATCCGACATCCGTGAGGAACAGAGAACGAAGCATGCCATGGATTGGCTCAATATGGAACGTTGCTGAAACAATTTTTTATAGTCTGAATGTTTTATGAAGAAAATGGCCATATTGACACATTTACACCCGTAATCCGCCCAGAATCCTTTACAAGAAAGGGAATTTTGCTATAATGTATAAGACTATGCAATGAAGCGCTTTATATATAGAAAGGACTGAAAAAGAATGAGTGGTTCTTTGGAGATCAGATGGCACGGACGAGGTGGCCAGGGTGCGAAAACGGCAGCCCTCCTTCTGGCAGATGTGGCATTTGAAACAGGAAAGCATGTCCAGGGATTTCCGGAGTATGGCCCGGAGCGAATGGGCGCACCGATTACAGCTTATAACAGGATCAGTGATGACGTGATCCGCCTTCACACCAATATTTACGAGCCGGACTATGTTGTGGTAGTAGATGAGACTCTCTTAGAGTCCGTAGATGTTACCGCAGGTCTTAGCAAGGAAGGTGCAATACTGGTCAATACAGCCAGATCAGCGGAGGAGATCAGACCGGAGCTGAATGGCTACGAAGGAAAGGTTTATACGGTAGATGCAAGAAGGATCTCCATCGATGCTCTGGGAAAATATTTCCCCAATTCCCCCATGCTCGGAGCAATCGTAAGAGTCTGCGACATCATGGAGAAGGATCGTTTCTTCTCTGAGATGCAGAAGCTTTTCCAGCATAAATTTGCAAAGAAACCGGAAATGATCGAGGGCAATATGAAGGCTCTTGAGATAGCATATACGGAGGTGGCAAATGGCTGAGTTCAGAAGCAGTAAAGAAATCAACGAACAGAGCAAGTGGTATGAGCTGACGGAAGGACTTGAGATCTATGAATCCGCAACGTCAGTTGATACGATTACGGGAGAATGGAGAACGCAGACACCCAAGTTTATCGAAAAGGATTGCAAGCAGTGCCTCCTTTGTATTCCGGTATGTCCCGACAGTGCGATCCCGGTAGAGAATCAGAAGCGTCTTGACTTTGATTTTGACCATTGCAAGGGATGCGGCATCTGCGTGAAAGTCTGTCCATTTCATGCAATTACAATGGAAGGGGTGAAATAATGTCCAGAAAAGATCGTTTATCAGGTAATGAAGCGGTAGCAATCGCAATGCGTCAGATCAATCCGGATGTTATGCCGGCTTTCCCGATCACGCCTTCTACAGAAATACCGCAGTATTTTTCAAACTTTGTTGCCAACGGAAAGGTTGATACGGAATTTATTCCGGTTGAGAGTGAGCATTCTGCCATGTCTGCAGCAATCGGTGCAGAAGCGGCCGGTGCCCGTACACTGACAGCAACCTCTTCCTGCGGTATGGCTTATATGTGGGAGGAGCTGCATGTAGCGGCTTCCGACAGACTGCCGATCGCCATGTGTCTGGTCAATCGTGCCCTTTCCGGCCCGATCAATATCAATGCAGACCATTCTGACGGTATGGGAGCCAGAGATACCGGCTGGATTCAGATTTATTCCGAGAATAACCAGGAAGCCTATGATAACTTTGTCATGGCTTATCCAATCGCAGAGCATCCGGATGTACATCTTCCGATCATGATCTGCCAGGACGGTTTTATTACCAGCCATGCGGTTGAGAATATCGTGATCGAAGAAGACGAGGATGTCAAAAAGTTCGTAGGCGAGTATGAGCCGGAACACTATTTACTGAAGAAGGATGAGCCGCTTGCAGTTGGTCCTTATTCTGTTACCAACTATTATATGGAGGCCCGCCGTGCACAGGCTGAGGCAATGCATCATGTGCCGGAGGTAGCAAAGAAGGTTGCGGCTGACTTTGAGAAGATCTTTGGCAGACACTATGACCTGATCGAGTCCTATCGTATGGAAGATGCGGAATATGCAGTTGTGATTATGGGATCCGCAGCAGGAACCATGAAGGAATATGCAGACAGACTGCGTGAGATGGGAGAAAAGGTCGGCGTGATCAAAGTAAGAATGTTCCGCCCCTTCCCGGCAAAGGAGATCGCCGAGGCTCTGAAGAATGTGAAGGCAGTTGCTATTCTTGACAGAGCAGAAAGCTTCAACAATGTCGGCGGCCCACTGAGCGGAGAGGTAACAAGAGCCCTCTTCTACGGAAAGGTTCCCTGCGAGGCAATGGCTTATATGTATGGCCTTGGCGGAAGGGATCTCCTTTTTGAGCATGCACAGAAGGTAATTGACGATCTGAAAAAGATCCTCAAGGACGGAAGACCGGATGAATTTTACCGTTATCTGGGTGTAAGAGAGTAAGGGAGGCAGATCATGAAATATAATTTTAAAGAAATTGCCAGCAGACCGGATCGTCTTGCACCGGGACACAGACTCTGTGCAGGATGTGGCGCAGGTATCGCGGTTCGTAACGTTCTGCGCAGCCTGCATGAGGGAGACAAGGCGGTTGTCGGAAATGCAACCGGCTGTCTGGAAGTATCTTCCTATATGTATCCTTATACAGCATATCAGGACAGTTATATCCACAATGCATTTGAAAATGCAGGTGCGACCATGTCAGGTGTGGAAACCGCCTATCGTGTCCTGAAGAAAAAGGGCAAGATCGACGAGACCTATAAGTTTATCACCTTTGGCGGTGATGGCGGCACCTATGATATCGGCTTCCAGTCCCTTTCCGGAGCAGCCGAGAGAGGACATGATTTTACCTATGTCTGTTATGACAACGGTGCATACATGAATACCGGTATCCAGCGTTCTTCCGCAACACCGATGTATGCGGATACAACAACGACACCGACAGGAAGCTGTTCAGACGGTAAGCCGCAGCCGAGAAAGGATCTAACCCAGATCATGGTTGCGCACAATATTCCCTATGTCGCACAGACTACCTTCCTTGGTAATTTCAAGGATCTTTACCTGAAATCCGAGAAGGCAATCTATACAGAGGGACCGGCTTTCTTAAATATCATGGCACCCTGTCCGAGAGGCTGGAGATATAATACAGAGGATCTGATGGAGATCTGCCGTCTGGGCGTAGAGACCTGCTATTGGCCTCTGTTCGAAGTGATCGACGGCAAGTGGATCCTGAATTATGAGCCGAAGAAGAAACTTCCGGTGGAGGATTTCCTTCGTCCGCAGGGAAGATTCAAACACCTCTTCAAGAAAGGAAATGAGCATCTGCTTGAATCCTTCCAGAATGAAGTAGACAAACGCTGGAATGAACTTCTGGAAAAGTGCAATAAAAATTAAGAGGATAAAAAGATGGATATCGTAGTGCTGGCAGGCGGTACAAGTACAGAGAGAGATGTTTCCTTAAAATCAGGAAGCATGATCACAAAAGCCCTGAAGAAAAAGGGACATCGAGTCATTCTTCTGGATATTTATCTGGGAATGCCGGGGATTGATACAGAGAATATCTTTGACCGGGCCGGAGAATTTGAAGAGAAGGATGGGGGAATCAGTGAGGATGCCCCCTCTCTGGAGGAGATCAAAGCCTTAAGAGAGGATCCGACTGTCTTCTTCGGACCAAATGTAATTGAGATCTGTAAACAGGCAGACATTGCCTTTATGGGACTGCATGGAGCAAACGGGGAAGACGGAAAGGTGCAGGCAGCACTTGATCTTTACGGTGTTAAATATACCGGAACCGGTTATCTGGGCAGTGCTCTGGCGATGGATAAGGGAATGACGAGACAGCTGGCAATTCCGGCCGGTGTTCCTATGGCAGAAGGCTTTACCCTTCACAGAAAGGAAGAAAGAAAGCTTCCGGCTTTTGGATTCCCCTGTATTGTAAAGCCCTGCTGCGGCGGCTCCAGTGTAGGCGTTTCCATTGCGAAGAATGAAGCAGACTATCAGAAAGCCTTAGAGGAAGCCTTTTCTTATGAGGAGAGGGTAGTGGTAGAAGCTTTTGTTAAGGGAAGAGAGTTCTCTGTCGGCGTGGTTGACGGAGAGGCTTATCCCGTGATCGAGATCGCACCGAAGGAAGGCTTTTACGATTATAAGAATAAATATCAGGCAGGAAGTACCGTGGAGACCTGTCCTGCAGATTTGCCGGATGAGATTCGGGAGAAAATGCAGAAGGCAGCGGTTCTCTTTACTCAGGTGCTTCAGCTGGATACCTATTCCAGAATGGATTTCATGCTGGATGCGGAGGGCGAGATCTACTGCCTGGAGGGTAATACCCTTCCCGGCATGACACCGACCAGCCTGCTGCCCCAGGAGGCTGCGGCTCTGGGCATTTCCTATGAAGCTCTTTGTGAGAAACTGATCGAGGTTTCCCTCAGAAAATACGAGAGATAAAATGAATATGACATTGGAAAATGTAGCAAAGGCCTGCTCCGGCAGGCTTTTTGTGACCGAAGAAAAGAAAAATCTGCCGGTGATCGGCGGAGTAACAGACAACAGACAGGTAGAGGAGGGCAATCTTTTCTTTGCCATTCGGGGAGAGAAAACCGACGGGCATAAGTATGCGCAGGCGGCCTTCGAGGCGGGAGCAAGTGCAGCCATTCTGGAATATCTTCCGGATAATTACCGGGGAAATTATATTCTGGTGGATTCTACCGAACAGGCTCTGAAGGATATTGCGGCTTATTACAGAAGCACCCTGACAATTCCGGTAGTCGGCATTGCAGGATCGGTCGGCAAGACCAGTACCAAGGAAATGGTGGCTTCTGTTTTATCCCAGAAATACAAGGTTTTAAAAACAGCAGGCAATTTTAATAATGAGATCGGTATGCCTCTGACCCTCCTTCGAATCAGGGAAGAGCATGAAGTGGCTGTTATTGAGATGGGCATCAACCATTTCGGAGAAATGGAGCGCCTGACAAAAGTTGCCTTACCGGATCTTTTTGTCATGACAAATATCGGGGCTTGCCATCTGGAAAACCTGGGAGACCTTGACGGCGTTCTGAAGGCAAAGACAGAGGGCTTTCCTCTGATGAAGGAAGGAACGCCTCTGATTATCAACGGAGATGATGAAAAACTCTTTCAGCTAAGAGAGGATAAGCATATGAAGCCTCTTCTCTATGGCATCTCCTATCAGGATGGTCTGGCTTATGCAGATGATGTCGAAAGTCATGGAGAAGAAGGCAGCGATGCAACTATTCATCTGGCAGGGGAGAGTGCAAGGGTACATATCAGTGTTCCGGGTATTCATATGGTAAGAAATGCCCTGGCGGCAGCCTGCGTCGGCAAGGAACTTGGACTTAGAATCGAAGAGATTGCAGATGGAATCGAAGCAATGCGCACCATCGCTGGCAGAAGTAATTTCCTGCACAAAGACGGAATTACGGTGATCGATGACTGCTATAATGCCAACCCGGCTTCTATGAAGGCCTCTCTTGAGGTTTTGTCTCATTGCAAGGGCAGAAGAATTGCTGTTCTGGGCGATATGGGAGAGCTAGGAAAAGAGGAAAGGGTACTTCATAAGGAAGTGGGCAGCTTTGCGGCAAAATTAGGATTGGATGAGGTTTATCTTTGCGGAGAGCTTTGTCAGGAAATGCAGGAGCCCCTTCTGGCTTCAGATACAGCGGTCTTTTCCTATAAAGAAAAAGAAGCACTCTTGCAAGCGCTTCTTCAGGATATAAAAGAAAATGATACGGTATTGATCAAGGCTTCTCATTTTATGGGATTTGATGAATTGGTATCCGCCTTGGTGAAATAGAGCTCTGTGTTCTTTTCCACCATCTCAGAGATGATTCCCTGAAGCTGGGCGCCCAGTTTCTTCTTCTCTTCGCGGGACATTTCGTTCACCAGGATCGGCTTTCCGTATTCGAGAACCACTCGGGTGGAACGGATCTTCGGAAAATGTGCTTCCAGAACCTGCTCGCTGTTTACGATGGCCATGGGGATGATGGGACAGCCGGTTTTTTCGGCGATCTTCATGCTTCCCTCCTTAAAGGGAAGAAGTCCTTCCTCCGGAGTCCGATTACGGGTTCCTTCCGGATAGATGGTCATGGAGATGCCGTTTTTCACCTGATCGATGGCCTTCAGAATGACCTTTAAGGCCTCTCTGGTGTTAGAACGGTTGAGGCCAAGACAGTAAAGGCGCTTCATCCAGAGTCCCAGAAGAGGAACCTTTTCGACAGAATCCTTGGCAATATAGCCGGTAGGACGGGGACATCTCGCATAGGAGATGACAATATCGAAAAAGCTGCGGTGGTTGCCGACATAAAGAACCGGACAATCTTTTGGAACATTTTCTTCTCCGATCACAGTCAGCTTTACGCCGCTAAGGAAGGCAACGACACGGAGTGCCCACTGGACGATGCGAAGATTGCTGTAGTCATAGGCTCTTTTGTTGAACTTGGAAAGGATCCATTCAAAGAAAAAGATCGGGATCGAACAGATCAGAAAAAGAACAACAAAGAGCAGGGTAATAATGGTACGTAACATAGTTCTTTCCTTAATAATAGTAATGTGCCTGGCTATTCATCTCCCTGCTGACGGGGAAAGGGAAGGGACAGGCCTTCAGAATACAGTAAAATATCTATCATATTATATAGAGAAGAGAAGGGAAAGACAAGAAGAGAGAAAAGAATTGCGGCGTAATATTTCGTAACAAATTTGAAATATTTGTGAAAAAATGAAGAAAAAGCTGGAAAAGAAATAGGCTTTATGTTATCCTATATGCAATTAGTATGTAGATAATTAGTGTTTCTATCTAGTTTTATAGATTTCGAATTTTACAGGAGGTAGTAAGAATGAAGAAGCCAATCGTGGCGTCTCTGCTGGCTGCACTGATGATGACATCCAGTGTTACCACAGTTTTCGCGACATCATCCACAAGCGAAAAACTGAATGCAGCCCAGGGTGCAGCCAGCAAGGCGAAAAGTAATCTCTCATCCGCAAAGAGCGAACTGAGCGATGTCGAGACAGAACTTGCCAATCTTCTGATTTCTATTGATCAGTTAGTCCTTGATATGGAATCAAAGGAAGAGGAAATCGCAACAGCACAGGGGGATCTCGAGACAGCAGAAGCAAATCTCGATGAGCAGAAGGAAGTTATGGTCAGCCGTATGCAGAACATGTACGAGAATAACGGCGAGACAATCCTTGCTTCCCTGCTTGAGGCAGACAGCCTGGCCGATTTCCTGAACAAAGTTGAGTATATGTCAGCTGTTTACAGCTATGACCAGCAGTGTGTTGATAACTACAATGCAGCAGTTACAGAGGTAGAGGATCGTAAGAGCGATCTTGAAACTCAGTACAGCGACATGCAGTCCCTTGAAGCAGAATATGATACCCAGCAGTCCAATCTTGAAACAAAGGAAGCTGAGATCTCTGCTCAGGTAGATGATTATGAGACTGTATATGCCAATGCAGTTGCTCAGGTAGAGAAATACGAGAATCAGCTCGAAGAAGAAAAGGCAGCGGCAGCAGCTAAGGCAAAGGCAGAAGCAGAAGCCAAGGCAAAGGCAGCGGCAGCAGCCCAGGCGGCTCAGCAGACACAGACAGTAGCATCCACAGGTGGTGCAGCATCTTCTGTTTCCGCAGCAGCAGCGAATACAACGACTTCAACAGCCAGCACATCAACTGCAACAAGCAGTGCCGGCACAAGCACAAGTACAAGTACAGCAGCTACAGAAACAGCCAGCACATCCACAAGTACAGATACAAGCGCTTCTACTGCAACAGAGGAGACATCTTCCTCTGAGAGCACATCTTCTTCAGAAGATACTTCCTCTGCAACAGAGGAGACCAGCTCTGCAGCAGCAAGCTCCATCGGATCTGCGGTTGTAGCATATGCTTGCCAGTTTATCGGTAATCCTTATGTATGGGGCGGAACAAGCCTTACAGACGGAGCAGACTGCTCAGGTTTTGTTATGAGTGTATATGCTCACTTTGGATACAGCCTTCCGCACAGCTCAGCAGCTTTGAGATCTGTCGGAACCGGTGTCAGCGTATCTGATATGCAGCCTGGCGATATCGTTTGCTATAGCGGTCATGTTGGTATCTATGCAGGCGGTGGTCAGATGGTCAATGCAGCATCTGCAGCAACAGGTATCAAGTATACAAATGTTAACTACAGACCGATTCTTGCAGTAAGACGTCTTGGCTAAGAGTGGATTTGTGAATAAGAGAATGTAAAGTAAAAGGAGCAGTGATCTTTGATCACTGCTCCTTTTTGGTGGTGTGCCTGGCGGCGCACGTTTCTAACGGGTGCAAGTCCCGAATCCGCCCG
>CAVHNP010000086.1:0-8319 GCA_963637505.1 Prevotella sp. CAG:279 | reverse complement strand
AATAAGCCGGCTGCAGCGAGTAGGAAATGAAGCGTGTCTTTGCGGCATATCTCACCCCTGCAGTACAAAAGTTGATCTGTATCAGATATTTGCCAACGATTACTTGACAGTAACGAATAAGGCCTGGCAAAGAAAAGCAAGGCAAAGTAAAGTAAAGCAAGGCAAGGCAAAGCAAAGAAAAGCGATATAGCGGTATAGAAGGGACAGAAAGAAGAGGACAAGACAGGATGAAGATCAGAGCCTATCGGGCAGAAGATATTCCGGAGATGAACCGGATCTGGAATCAAGTCGTAGAAGAGGGCCGGGCTTTTCCCCAGGAAGAGCTTCTGAACTTAGAAACGGGAAAGGACTTCTTTGCTTCCCAGACTTACTGCGGTCTTGCAGAAGAGGAAGGCAGAATCTTTGGCCTATATATTCTGCATCCGAATAATGTTGGCAGATGCGGTCATATCTGTAATGCCAGCTATGCCGTTTCGGCGGAGGCCAGAGGAAAGGGAGTCGGAGAAAAACTGGTAAGGGACTGCCTGGAAAAGGGCAAGGAACATGGCTTTGCCGTCCTGCAGTTTAATGCGGTGGTGGCAAGCAATTCCGCGGCCAGACATTTATACGAAAAAATAGGCTTTCAGCAGTTGGGCGTTATTCCAAAAGGATTTCGAATGAAAGACGGGCAGTATGAAGATATCTGCCCCTATTACATTCTTTTATAGGCTAAGCAGAGAGAGAGAAATATTTTTGATAGGAAGCAGCCGGATAGGGACCGGCAGTATGATTCTTATCAAAAAGCAATAAACACAAAAAAGAGGAGATTGAACATGTGGAAACAGGGATTTGACAATGACAAGTATCTTGAGATGCAGTCTGCGCATATCAAGGAGAGAATCAGCCAGTTCGGCGGGAAGCTTTATCTGGAATTTGGCGGAAAGCTTTTTGATGACTACCATGCCATGAGAGTGCTTCCGGGCTTTCAGGCAGATTCCAAGATCAGGATGCTGGCACAGATCAAGGATGATGTAGAGGTTGTCATGGTCATCAATGCCAATGACATCGAGAAAAATAAGGTCAGGGGAGATCTGGGTATTACCTATGATATGGATGTCTTAAGACTGATTGATGAATTCCGTAATTACGGTCTCTATGTCGGCAGTGTTGTGCTGACCAGATATGCTGGCCAGGAGAGTGCGGCCGCTTACCAGAAGAGGCTGGAGGCTCTTGGCATAAAGGTATACCGTCATTATCCGATCCAGGGATATCCGGCAAATATTCCCCTGATCTTAAGTGAAGAAGGCTTCGGAAAAAATGACTATATCGAGACCCAGAGATCTTTGGTTGTCATTACCGCACCGGGACCGGGCAGCGGAAAGATGGCAGTCTGCCTTTCCCAGCTTTATCAGGAGAATCAGAGGGGGATTGAGGCAGGTTATGCAAAGTATGAAACCTTCCCGGTTTGGAACCTGCCCCTGTCACATCCGGTAAACCTTGCTTATGAAGCAGCGACAGCGGATCTGAATGATGTAAATATGATCGATCCCTATCATCTGGAGGCTTATGGAAAGACAACGGTGAATTACAACAGAGACGTTGAGGTTTTCCCGGTTCTGAACAGTATGTTTAAGAAGATTTACGGGGAATCTCCCTATCAGTCTCCTACGGATATGGGCGTAAATATGGCAGGAAATGCCATTGTGGATGATGAGGCCTGCAGAGAAGCTTCCAATCAGGAGATCATCCGCCGCTATTATACGGCAGTCTGCGAGCTGAGAAAGGGCAAAGGTAGCCAGGATGTGGTGGATAAGATCCAGCTTCTTATGGACAGCAGCGGCATTTCCATCAGCGACAGAAAGGTTGTTCCGGCAGCCAATACAAAGGCACAGCTTACAGACGGACCGGCAGCAGCGATCGAGCTGCGGGACGGAAGAGTGATCACGGGACGTACCTCCGAACTGCTGGGCGCAGGTTCTGCCATGCTTTTGAATGCCCTGAAGGTACTGGCAGGGTTGGAGGATGATGTTAAATTAATCTCCCCGGAAGTGTTAGAACCGATCCAGAATCTGAAGATCAATTATTTCGGAGGCCATAATCCCCGTCTTCATATTGATGAGATGCTGATCGCTTTGACGATCTGTGCCGGAACAGATGAGAATACAAAGCGGGCCATGGCACAGCTTGACCAGCTGAAGGGCTGTGAGGTGCATTCTTCCGTTATTCTGTCTACAGTGGATGAGAATACCTTCAAGAAACTGGGTATCAATCTGACCTGCGAACCGGTCTATCAGACAAAGAAGCTTTTCCACGGCTGAAAAAAGCGTTATAATATGGCTTGTTGTAAATAAAGCAGAATTAAAGAGGAAAAAACATGGGATTATTTAGTCGTTCCAAGAAGAGTAAGGAAGAGCTGGAAGCAGAAAAGGAGCAGAACCAGCTTGAACATAAAGTCGAACAGCAGAAGGCAGACCATGCGGAGCTTTCCTGGCCGGAAGTGCCGGCTCTGAATCCGATGCTGATTGATGGCAAGCCATTACAGGCAACAGATGAACTTTCTGCCGAAGAAAAGGAAGAGATCGGTAATCTGGTCTATCTTCCGGATCTGACGGCAGAGCAGATCAAGGAATATAAGCTGCAGCAGCTGCTCTATCTGCTCACGACAATGGAAGCCTTCAATAAAGCCTATCCCCTTGAAAACTTCAACACCAACAGAAGTGTTGTAGTCGGTGAGGTGATGAACAGACTCAGGGCAGTAAAGGAGATCTTTGTTATTTATGATGAGCAGATTCCCTATCCTTTGATCGATAACGGTATGATCAGCATTTATGTGGATAAGGCACATGCAGAGGAGGCAGCAGAGCTTTACCGCAAACAGTTCCGCAAGGTGGATGTCCGCAGCTTTCAGATGAAGGATGAGGAGGGCAATCCCCTTCCGCATGACTTCTTTGAATATACCTATTTTATCGGAACCTCCAATATTTGGCTGGAAAACGGTTTTTACCGAATGAAAATCCGCAGCATTGATATGGGTGTACCTTCCTTTATGTTGCCGAATGCCAAGGGAGCCAATGATCTGCGTAATCCGGAGCTGTCCTATACTGTGATCGATTTCATAGATGAAGTCAAATGGCCGGCAAAATACGAGAAGAAGCCGGAGATCATGAAGGCAAAGCAGAATGCCATGATGGGCAAGCTCCTGCAGTCCAGACTGATGATCGCCATCAAGGTTGGAGAGAATATGCCTCAGGCAGGTCAGAGACTGAGCATGACAGAGCTGAAGAATCTGGACGTTCAGTTTGTGCCGGGACAGAAGGATGAGTCTTTCCTTGCTGTATTTACGGACGGGGTAGAATTTGCAAAGCGTTTTTCCATTAAGGAATATGCAAATCTGATTCTGGATCTTCCGAGTATCACCAGCTTTGTGGCAAACTGCAAGGATCTTGCAGAAAAGCCCCTGGGCATTATGCTGAATCCGGCAGGCCAGAGACTGGTTGTAAAACAGGAGGATCTGGTGAAGCTGGTGGCAGCAGCAAAAAAGAAGAAAGAGGAAGAGAGCAAGTGAAACAGGTTTCAATCTTTGCGGAAAATAAAAAAGGAGCCTTGCATAAGATCCTGTCTGCCTTAAGTGAGGCAGGGGTGAATATCGCAGGCTTTGTTACAAATGACAGTGCGGAATTCGGAATCATCCGGATGGTGACTTCCGATGTAGAGAAGGCAGAGGAACTTCTGGAAAAGACAGGCTATCTCTATAAGGTTTCCGAGGTTCTGGGCGTTGAGGTAGAGGATGAACCCGGTTCCTTAAATGCCCTCTTGGAGGCGCTTCTGCGAATGAATATCAATGTAGATTATATCTATATTTCCTATAACAGGGAAAACGCGAAGCCGATCATGGTTCTGCAGGTGCCGAGCCTGACAGAGGTGGCATCCAGTCTGAGACAGCAGGGCTTCCAGGTCGTATAAGGAAGAAGATGAAGTGGCAGAAGACAGAAGGTCTGGCCGGTTTTGAGAATTTTGAGCCCTGAGATAGGCAAAGAAATCTTGAAAAAAAAAGAGACATATGTTAGTCTTAACCAAGTATAGATAAATGCAGTGAGGGAGACCTTTTTACGCAGAGGCTGACAGAGAAAATGCATCATTGGCTGGAAGTGCATTTCAGAAGAGCGCAAAATAGCAACACTCCGGAGCAGATCATCTGAACGGCAGAGCAGAAGAGGGCGATAGATCCCGCAGCATGCTTCCTTATTAGGATGGTACGTAGGATGCGCGTTAAGCATAAAAGAGTGGGGAAGTAATTCCCAAGGCGGGTGGTACCGCGGAATGAATTGTTGATTCCGTCCCGGAGCAGATTATATGCTCCGGGATTTTTTATCGTATAGGAAACTTCGTTCCCTATACGATAAAAATGCTCCGCAGGGATCGCACTCGCGCGAAGAGGTGGATTGTCGCGAGCGACCGCGCTCGGCGCGAGAATGTGCAAGGCACATTCTTTTAATAAGATGGATTTACGTAATAAGAAAGGAGATAAAATGGATTTTATTACTGGCGTAAAGGAAAAAGATACTCTGGAAATCTCCCAGATCTTAGAAGGGGATTTCGAAGGACAGAGCGTTAAGGTAAACGGTGCTGTTCATACGATCCGAAATATGGGAGATGTGGCCTTCGTTGTATTGAGAAAAAGAGAGGGTCTGATCCAGACTGTATTTGAAGAAGGTGTAACAGACTTTGATCTTCATGATCTTCACGAGGGAACAACCTTAGAAGCAGAAGGTAGCCTGCATGCAGAGGATCGTGCCCCGAACGGGATCGAGATCAGACTGACAAAGATCCGTGTCCTTTCCCAGCCGACAGAGGCAATGCCCCTTCCGATCGGCAAATGGAAGATGAAAACTTCTCTGGAAGCCAAGCTGAACTATCGTCCGATCTCCCTTCGTAACATCAGAGAGCGTGCAAAGTTCAGAATCCAGGAAGGTATCGTAAGAGGTTTCCGTGATTTCCTTCACGAGCAGGGATTTACAGAGATCCATTCCCCGAAGCTGGGTGCGAAGTCTGCAGAAGGCGGAGCAAACCTCTTTAAGCTGGAATACTTCCATAAGCCGGCAATCCTCCAGCAGTCCCCCCAGTTCTACAAGCAGATGATGGTGGGGGTTTTTGACAGAGTGTATGAGGTTGCACCGGTATTCCGTGCAGAGAAGCACAATACAAAACGTCATCTGAATGAGTATGTTTCTCTCGATTTTGAGATGGGCTACATTGACAGCTTTGAAGATGTGATGGCCATGGAGGCAGGCTTCCTTCAGTACACCATGGAGCTGCTGAAAAAGGACTATGCAAGAGAGATTAAGATCCTGGGAATCGAGATCCCGGATGCTTCCAAGATCCCTGCAGTACGTTTTGATGAAGCAAAGAAAAATGTTTCCGAGAAATACAATCGTACTATCCGCAACCCCTATGACCTTGAGCCGGAAGAGGAGCTTTTGATCGGTAAATATTATAAAGAAGAGACAGGCAGTGACTTTGTCTTTGTTACCCATTATCCGTCCAAGAAGCGTCCCTTCTATGCAATGGATGATCCGGCAGATCCGACCTATACCTTAAGCTTTGACCTCCTCTTCAAGGGAGTGGAGATCACAACAGGCGGACAGCGTATCCATGATTACAATATGCTGAGTGATAAGATCAAGGCTCGTGGCATGGAAGAAGAGGGCATGGAGCAGTACTTAAGCGCCTTTAAGCACGGTATGCCTCCTCACGGCGGACTGGGACTTGGCCTGGAGAGAATTACCATGGAGCTGCTCGGAGAAGATAATGTCCGTGAAGTTTCCCTCTTCCCGCGTGATCTGAGCAGATTAACTCCGTAAGATAAAGAAAAGAACAGGGATAGAGAAGAACCTTCCACAGGAAAATCTAAGGAAGGGATCAGCCCCTGATAGCAGAAAAAGAGAAGAAAGGAATCGAATAGAATGGCAAACATTATTTCTGATGAAACAATAGAATATGTAGGCATTCTGGCAAAGCTCGAGCTTTCTCCGGAGGAAAAGGAGCAGGCAAAGCAGGATATGGGCCGTATGCTTGACCATATTGATAAATTAAATGAACTTGATGTCAGCAGTGTAGAGCCGATGTCACATGTTTTCCCGGTAAATAACGTATTCCGTGAGGATGTTGTGACAAACGGTGACGGAAGCGAGGAGACTCTTGCCAATGCACCGAAGGCAAAGGATAAGCAGTTTGTTGTGCCGAAGACCATCGGCTAAGGAGGAATAGAATGGATATTTTAAATATGACGGCTGTTTCTCTTGGAGAGAAGATCAAGGCCAAGGAGATCTCTGTCCGTGAGGCAACCCAGGCTTCTCTGGATCAGATCGAAAAGACAGAAGGAAAGGTCAATGCCTTTGTCAGCTATAATGCAGATGGTGCACTTGCCCAGGCAGAGGAAGTACAGAAGAAGATCGATGCAGGGGAACTGAGCGGTCCTCTGGCCGGTGTGCCGGTTGCGATCAAGGACAATATGTGTATCGCCGGTGTGGAAACAACCTGCAGCTCCAAGATCCTGGAGAATTTCAAACCGACCTTTACGGCAACAGCAGTACAGAACCTGATCGATGCAGGTGCAGTCATCCTGGGCAAGACCAACATGGATGAGTTCGCCATGGGCAGTACAACAGAGACTTCCTATTTCGGAGAAACAAAGAATCCCTGGAATACAGACCATGTTCCGGGCGGATCCTCAGGTGGTTCCTGTGCAGCGGTCGCAGCAGAGGAGACACCTTATGCCCTTGGATCTGATACAGGCGGATCGATCAGACAGCCGAGTTCTTATTGCGGCGTTACCGGTATTAAGCCAACCTACGGTACGGTATCCCGTTACGGTCTGATCGCTTATGGATCTTCCCTGGATCAGATCGGACCGATCGCCAAGGATGTACGCGACTGTGCAACTGTTCTGGAAACGATCGCAAGCTATGATCAGAAGGACTCGACCTCAATTGCTCGTGATTCTTATGATTTTACGGCAGCCCTGACAGGAGAGGTGAAGGGACTGAAGGTAGGTCTTCCCAAGGACTACTTCGGAGACGGACTGGATCCGGAGGTAAAGGCAAGCATCTTCGAGGCAGCAGAGATCCTGAAGAATATGGGTGCCGAGGTAGAAGAGTTTGACCTTGGCTTGGTGGAATATGCCATCCCGGCTTATTATGTAATCGCCTGTGCAGAGGCAAGCTCAAACCTGGAGCGTTTTGACGGCGTAAAATACGGCTATCGTACAGCTGAGTACGAAGGTTTACATAATATGTACAAGAAGAGCAGATCGGAAGGTTTTGGCGCGGAAGTAAAACGCCGTATCATGCTTGGCTCCTTCGTCTTAAGCTCCGGTTATTATGATGCTTATTATCTGAAGGCCCTTAGAACAAAGGCTCTGATCAAGCAGGAATTCGATAAGGCTTTTGCAAAATATGACCTGATCCTTGCACCGGCTGCACCGACAACGGCACCGAAGCTGGGAGAATCCCTGAGCGATCCGATCCAGATGTATCTGAGTGATATCTATACGGTATCTATCAACCTGGCAGGTCTTCCGGGCCTGACCGTTCCCTGCGGAGTAGATTCCAAGGGACTTCCGATCGGCGTACAGTTCATCGGAGATACCTTCAAAGAAAACAATATTCTGCGTGCAGGCTACGCTTTTGAACAGAACAGAAGCTTTGCATCCTGCCCGATCCTGAAGTAAGAAAGGAGGAGAAAGATCATGAGTAAACAGTACGAAACAGTCATCGGACTTGAAGTCCATGTAGAGCTGGCAACCAAAACAAAGATTTTCTGCTCCTGTTCCACAGAATTCGGAGGAGCACCTAATACCCATACCTGTCCGGTTTGTACCGGTATGCCTGGATCCCTTCCGGTTCTGAACAAGAAGGTTTTGGAATATGCCGTTGCAGTCGGTCTTGCAACCAATTGCGAGATCACCAGATTTTCCAAATTTGACAGAAAGAACTATTTCTATCCGGATAACCCCCAGAACTATCAGATTTCCCAGCTGTATCTGCCAATCTGCAGAAACGGTCATGTAACGATCGATACGGCAGGCGGCAAGAAGGATATCCGCATTCACGAGATCCATATGGAGGAGGATGCAGGTAAGCTGGTACATGATGACTGGGATGATACCTCCCTGGTTGATTACAACCGTTCCGGTGTGCCTCTGATCGAGATCGTATCCGAGCCGGATATGCGTTCCGCAGAAGAGGTAATCGCTTACCTTGAGAAGCTTCGTATGACCATCCAGTATCCTGCCCGATCCTGAAGTAAGAAAGGAGGAGAAAGATCATGAGTAAACAGTAC
>CAVHNP010000085.1:0-8416 GCA_963637505.1 Prevotella sp. CAG:279 | reverse complement strand
AGGATTTGCCATGGTTGAGGCTGGTTTTACCAGAGCAAAAAACGCCGGTAACATCATCATGAAGAACCTGATGGACTTCTGTATCGGTACAGTTGTATTCATCATCATCGGTTTTAGTTTACTTTTGGGCGAGGACATGATGGGAATCATCGGTCAGCCCGGCTTTGATATTTTCACAAGCTACGCTAACTTTGATTGGTCTAACTTCGTATTCAACTTAGTATTCTGCGCAACAACCGCAACAATCGTTTCCGGTGCAATGGCAGAACGTACAAAATTTATTTCTTATTGTGTATATTCAGGAGTTATTTCCGCTGTAATCTATCCGATTGAAGCACATTGGACATGGGGCGGCGGCTGGCTTGCTCAGCTTGGCTTCCACGATTTCGCCGGATCTAACTGTATTCATATGGTAGGTGGTATTGCCGCTCTGATCGGTGCAGCCTTCCTTGGACCCCGTCTTGGTAAATTTACAAAGGATAAAGACGGCAAGATCATTAAAGTAAATGCTTTCCCGGGTCACAACATCCCGATCGGTGCTTTGGGTGTATTTATTCTCTGGCTCGGCTGGTATGGATTTAACGGTGCTGCAGCTACAAGCGTAGATCAGCTTGGATCCATCTTTGTAACAACAACAATCGCACCGGCACTTGCAACAGTAACCTGCATGATCTTTACCTGGGTAAGATACGGACATCCGGATGTTTCCATGTGTCTGAATGCTTCTCTGGCAGGTCTGGTAGCAATCACAGCAGGCTGTGATGTAACAGATGCCTTAGGTGCAATCATTATCGGTATTGTTTCCGGACTTCTGGTTTGCTTCGGTGTTTGGTTCCTTGATTATGTACTTCGTGTAGACGATCCGGTTGGTGCCGTTGCCGTTCATATGATGAATGGTATCTGGGGAACCCTCGCAGTTGGACTTTTTGCTACAACCTCTGCTCCCGGAAATGATGACTTTACAGGACTTTTCTACGGTGGTGGATTTACTCTCTTAGGAAAACAGATCCTTGGATGTGCAGCAACAGCTACATGGACAGCAGTTACAATTACAATCACCTTTATCGTGATCAGAGCAATCTTCGGTCTTCGTGTTTCTGAAGAAGAAGAAATCCTCGGTCTTGATATTACAGAGCATGAGCTTCCGTCAGCATACGCAGGATTCTCTGTCATCAACATGGATTCTACAATGGATGTAAACGCAAACACAGATCTTGGTGTTGGTGAATATGATGAGGCATCCGAGGCACAGAAGAATGCAGCAGTTCAGGTAGTACAGGAGGCACCGCTTCCGGTTGCAGAACTCGACTCCGGTATGCGTAAGGTAGTTATTATCTGTAAGCTTGCAAAATTCGATACTTTGAAGAAGGCAATGAATGCTCTTGGTGTAACAGGTATGACAATGACTCAGGTAATGGGTTCCGGCGTACAGAGAGGTTCAACAAGTACCTATCGTGGAGCTGTTATCGATAACACTCTGATTCCGAAGGTTAAGGTTGAGATCATCATCTCCAAGAGAATTAAGCTGGATGACCTGATCGAAGCTGCAAAGAAAGCACTTTATACAGGACATATCGGTGATGGTAAGATTTTCGTTTACAATGTTCTCCGTGTAGTAAAGGTAAGAACAGGTGAAGAAGACCTCGATGCCCTCGCAGATGTTGAGTAATATATCGTGTCGCGTAGCGATGCGATGAAACGAAGGCTCTAAGCGTTCGAAGAACGCTTAGCATCACGCAAAGCGTGATGCATAATGAGCCGTGAGTCCCGTAATTATCTACCGCGAAAGCGGAAATAGTGTTTTGTTAATATAATCTCCTTGTTGGAGAAAGCCCCGGCGATCGCCGGGGCTTTCTCTTTATAAAAACTACTTTATTCCAAGCTCTCCAACCAAATCCTTGCAGAAGCATCACTCGGCATACGGAGATCGCCGCGCGGGGAAAGGGCAACAGAACCAACCTTGGGTCCGTCCGGCAGAGCAGAACGCTTAAACTGCTGGGAGAAGAACCTCCGGTAGAAGGTTTTCAGCCATTTCAGCTGCACATCCTCCGGGTAAATGTCTTTGAAGGTGAGATTTGCGAGGCGGAGAATCTTTTCCGGTTCAAAGCCGGCACGCAGCATGTAATATAAATAGAAGTCATGCAGTTCATAAGGTCCGACCAGATCCTCAGTCTTCTGGGAAATAGATCCGTTTTCCGGCGGAAGAAGTTCCGGGCTGACAGGGGTATCCAGAATATCCTCCAGAACGGCAGCAAGCTCAGTCTGACCGCAACTGTCGGCATAATATTGAACCAGATAACGAACCAGGGTTTTCGGGACAGAGGTATTGACCCCATACATGGACATATGATCTCCGTTATAGGTGGCCCAGCCAAGAGCCAGTTCGGAGAGGTCACCGGTTCCGATTACAATACCGTTTAATTTATTGGAAAGATCCATCAGAACCTGGGTACGTTCCCGAGCCTGGGAGTTCTCATAAGTAATATCGTGCTTGTTTGGATCCTGACCGATCACCTCAAAATGAAGGGATACAGATTCGTGGATGGGTGCCTCGATCAGAGTTGCACCGATCTTCTGTGTCAGTAAAATGGCATTCTGCAGGGTACGGTCTGTGGTACCAAAGCAGGGCATGGTGACGGCAGTGATATCTTTTCGGTCGGCACCGAGCAGATCATAGGCTCTGGCTGCAACAAGAAGAGCCAGGGTGGAATCGAGGCCGCCGGAAATGCCGATAACGACGGACTTACAGCCGATGTGTTTGATCCTTTTTGCCAGACCGTTTGCCTGAATGTTCAGGATCTCCT
Source organism: Prevotella sp. CAG:279 (assembly GCA_963637505.1). GTDB lineage: Bacteria > Bacillota > Clostridia > Lachnospirales > Lachnospiraceae > RUG14243. The sequence goes on along the minus strand of CAVHNP010000085.1, from coordinate 5,612 downwards.
GACAACGTTCCTTTCTTGCAGCGGAGTCAGAGGGAACAAAGGGGAAGCGGGGATAGCTTCTTGTCAGCTTTGTATCCTCCATCTCTAATTGGAATGCAGTGCGGACATAGGGCTTGTCTTCAGAAAAGACATCCGGATAGGTACTCATTCTCCGTCTCTCATAGGCAAGACGGTCAATATCCAGTTCACTGATCACAGAGTCATTGGAAAAACGCTTTGTCTCTGCGAGAAGGCTGCCGTTTTCGGCAATCAGGTCATGGCCGCCGAAGACCAGATCAGTAGAGGATTCTCCGATGCCGGCTGAGGCGTAGATATAGCCGCAAACAAGGCGGGCGGACTGACCGCTGACAAGGCTTCTTCTGTAGTCTGCCTTTCCGATCAGTTCATTGCTTGCAGAAAGGTTTGCAATGACGCTTGCTCCGTGGAGGGCATGGACGATGCTGGGCGGATTCGGAATCCAGAGATCCTCGCAGAGCTCTGCAGCAAGGGAAAGGTGGGGCAGATCAGGACAATAGAAGATCTGATTCATGCCAAAGGGAAGCTGCTCTCCCTGCCAGTCGATGGTAATGACGTCAGGACTGCCGGAAGTAAACTGCCTTCCCTCGTAGAATTCGTTATAGGTGGGAAGGGCATACTTGGGTACCAGACCGAGAAGCTTACCGCGGTTTATCACAGCAGCTACATTGTAAAGCTTTCCAGCCAGTTCAAAGGGAAGACCGACCAGGATCAGGGCATCAATGTCCCGGCTATGTTTTATCAGGCGGATCAGGCTCTCATTTGCCTCTTTTAAGAGTCTGCCCTGAAGGAAAAGATCCCTGCAGCTGTAACCAGTGATGCAGAGCTCCGGAAAGACCATGATCTTCACCTTTTCTGCAGCGAGAAGATCGATCTCTTCTATTATTTTATCTGTATTGTAGATGCAGTCAGCTACCTTGAGATCAGGACTTGCAGCTGCAACCTTTATAAATCCGTGTTTCATACATTACCTCCGATTTTTGAAAAAGGAGCCGACATCTGTCTGCTCCTTTGCCGCAAAATCATAGTATCATTCAAGCGGGATCTTTTCAAGAAAAGACAATTTGAGCCTGCATGAAATCTAAGTTTGTATAAGTAATATATTATATAAGAAGAAACAGAAAAAAGAGGGGCTTACTCTGCCTTCTTGCCAGCCTCTTTTGCCGGCTTTTCCGTTGCCTTTGCTTCTGTTTTTTGGGCAGCCTGTTTTGCTGCTCTCTGCTCTGCCTTTTCATCCTGGCGGGCAATGTACTGCACCAGGTTGACGCACTGATTGGAGTAACCCCATTCGTTGTCATACCAGGCAATCAGTTTTACAAAATTTTCATCCAGCATGATGCCGGCTTTTACGTCGAAAATACAGGTCTGGAAGTTGCCTCGAAGGTCAGAGGAAACAAGCTCGTCTGTATTATATTCAATGATGCCCTTCATTTCGTGCTGGGAAGCATATTCGATCGCCTCGCAGATCTCTTCATAATTGGTATTGGATTTTAATTCGGCTGTCAGGTCAACAACAGAAACATCACTGGTGGGGACACGGAAGCTCATACCGGTCATTTTTCCCTGCAGATCCGGAATGACAAGGCCGACTGCCTTTGCGGCACCGGTTGAAGAAGGAATGATATTGTTGAAAACGGAACGACCGGTACGCCAGTCACGTCCGCCATTGGAGTCAACCGGCTTCTGCTTGGAAGTAGAAGCGTGAATGGTAGACATGAGGGCGCGCTTGATACCGAAATTATCATTGAGGACCTTGGCTAAGGGAGCAAGGCAGTTCGTGGTACAGGAAGCATTGGAAATGATCCGCATGGAGGGATCGTAGAATTCGTTGTTGACACCCATAACAAAGGTGGGCCAGCCTTCTTCCTTGCCGGGTGCGGTAAGGATTACCTTTTTGGCACCGCCTAAGAAGTGCTTTTCACAGTCTGCCATACGGGTGAATTTACCGGTGGATTCGATAATATATTCCGCGCCGGTAGAAGCCCAATCGATCTTGGCCGGATCTTCCTCGGAGAAAACATGAATTTTCTTGCCATTAATGACCAGTTCATGATCTGTACAGCGAACTCTGCCACGAAATCTTCCGAATACAGAATCATATTCCATCTGATAGGCCATTCGCTTCAGATCAGCATTGCGGAGGTTGATTGCACAGACTTCGATATCATTGTCTCTTTCTTCCAGAATACGAAGAATGACTCTTGCGATACGTCCAAAACCATTAATACCAACTTTTACTAACATGTGTGTCTCCTTTCAAAATAGACGCGGGTATGAAAACAGGAATCGCCCTGTCTGGAAAGTTATGCCTAACGAAATCCATTATACAGGGAAAGGAATTGTAGCACCAGAATAGTTAATAAGTAGACAAAGACTGATAACGAAATAAAGTGTTTGTTAATTATCAGACACAATAGAAAGATGAAGAAAGTGAAAGAATAAATGGAATAATAGGGGAAATGCTGTAAGCCAAAGTATCTATAGCAATAAGAAACAATAAAATGAAAAGTTATTCGGGCGGAGAAAGACTCGGAAAAGAAAATAAAGGAATAAAAGAGGTATAGCTAAAAGCTATGGCAAACCATATGTAAAGAAAGTGTTTACAGGGGTGTAAATTTATGGTAGATTAACTATTATACAAAAGCATTTACCGATAAACCTATCGAAAAGGTAGGGAAGTAGTATGAGGAAAGAGAGTGCTGCGATGTCAGAGATAATCAAGGTTCAGGACCTTTCAAAGACATTTCAGACAGCTGAAACAAGGGTGGATGCGCTCAAAAATATCAACCTGGAGATCAATGAAGGTGATATTTACGGCATTATCGGAATGTCGGGAGCCGGTAAGAGTACCCTGGTCAGGTGTTTGAATTTCCTTGAGGTTCCGACCGAAGGACATGTAATAGTAGAAGGAAAGGAGCTTGCTTCTTTATCTAATAAGGAATTAAGAGAAGCGAGAACAAGGATCGGAATGATCTTCCAGAGCTTTAACCTGCTCATGCAGAAGAGCGTTCTGGATAATGTATGCTTTCCGCTTACCATTCATGGAGTAAAAAAAGCAGAAGCAAAGAAAAGAGCCTTGGAGCTCTTGGAGACGGTTGGCTTACAGGAAAAGGCAGACAGCTATCCATCCCAGCTGTCCGGCGGACAAAGACAGAGAGTTGCGATTGCCAGAGCGCTGGCAAACAATCCCAGGATTCTTCTCTGTGATGAGGCAACAAGTGCCTTAGATCCGCAGACGACCAATTCCATTCTTCAGCTCTTGAGCAAGATTAATCAAGAGATGGGAATTACCATTATTATTATTACCCATCAGATGTCAGTCGTAAGAGAGATCTGTAACCGGGTAGCGATTATTGACAGCGGAGAGATTGCAGAAGAAGGCCTGGTAGAGGAGATCTTTAACCATCCCAAATCAAGAGCAGGAAGAATGCTTGTGATCGAGGGGAAGGATCCGGATGAATGGGAGAAGGAAGAAGAGAAACCGAAGGAAGGCGTTCTGGAGCTTCATGAAAGCAAAAAGATCCGGATCGTATTTTCCGGAAATTCATCTTATGAGCCGGTGATCGCAAATATGATCCTTGCGATCGGACAGCCGGTAAATATTCTTCGGGCCGATACAAAGGATGTCGGAGGAATAGCCAAGGGTCAGATGATTCTGGGATTGCCAGAAGATGCGGCTCTGGAGAAAAAGATCATTTCCTATCTGACAGAGAGAGGACTCGCAGTAGAGGAGGTGACCGAAGATGTGGACGCCTGAAGTAATTAAAATGATCATTGTCGGTATCGGTGAGACCCTTTATATGACGATCGTCGGTACCGTACTTGGATATGTCATCGGACTTCCCTGGGGTATTATTCTTGAAATTACCGACAGGGACGGAATCAAACCAAATACAGGAGTGCACCATGTGCTGGATATTGTGACGAATATCATGCGTTCCATTCCTTTCCTGATTCTTTTGATTCTGGTTATGCCGTTAACCCTTCGCATTGTCGGAAAGACATACGGTTCAACGGCAACGATCGTGCCGCTGGTCATTTCAGCAGCACCGATGATTGCACGAATGGTGGAATCATCCTTAAAGGAAGTTGATAAGGGCGTTATTGAGGCGGCTCAGGCAATGGGTACGTCAACAATAGGCATTATCATACATGTGATGTTGGTAGAATGCAGGATTTCTCTCATTACGGGAGCAACGATTTCTCTGGGAACGATCCTGGGTTACACAGCCATGGCAGGTGTAACCGGAGGCGGCGGACTTGGAGATATTGCGGTCAGATACGGCTATTACAGATACCAGGCGGGTATCATGATCGTAACCGTTGTGATTCTGGTTCTGCTGGTACAGATATTTCAGATTATCGGAAATATCATTGCACATAAGCTGGACAAGCGCTGAGAACAGCTGAAAGCGTAAAATTTGGAGGAAAAAGAGATGAAAAAGAAACTTATCGCAAGCATTCTGGTTGGTCTTATGACAATCGGAACACTGGCTGGATGCGGATCAGCTGCATCCACAGACACACAGACAGCTGCATCAGGAGAGGCAGTATCCGCTGATGCTTCCGCAGACGCATCTGCAGACGCTTCCGCAGATGCATCAGGAGATGTATATTACACAGGAGATCCTGTAACACTGAAGATTGCAGCTTCTCCGACACCTCATGCAGAGATTCTTGAGCATGTAAAGCCGATTCTGGCAGAGCAGGGAATCACCCTGGAAGTTACAGAATTTGAGGATTATGTACAGCCGAACAATGTAGTAGAGAGCGGAGAATTCGATGCAAACTACTTCCAGCACGTTGTATATCTGAATGCCTTCAACGAAGAGCAGGGAACACACCTTGCAATCGCAGGCAAGATCCACTATGAGCCCTTTGGTATTTATCCGGGAACAAAGAGCAGCCTTGATGATATCGAAGATGGCGATACCATTGCAGTACCGAATGATACAACAAACGAAGCTAGAGCCCTTCTTCTGCTTCAGGACAATGGCCTGATCACACTGAAGGATGGTGTTGGTATCGAAGCAACTGTAAACGATATCGAAGAGAACCCGCACAACATCAAGATCGAAGAGCTTGAGGCTGCACAGGTATCACGTGTGATCAACGAAGTTGCCTTTGTTGTATTGAACGGTAACTATGCACAGGAAGCCGGACTGAATGCCGCAACAGATGCGATCGCATATGAAGAGCAGGATTCTGAAGCTGCAACAAACTATGTAAATGTTATTGCAGTAAAGGAAGGCAATGAAAACAACGAAGCAATTCAGGCACTGGTATCTGTTCTGAAGTCTGATGACGTAAAGGCATGGATCGAGGAAGAATATCAGGGATCCGTTGTACCTTACGCTGGGGAGTAATAAGTCCTGAGTCACGTAGATTACGTCACGAAGTAAATGAAGCCGTCTTCAACCTTATAGTTAGAGGTTGAAGGCGGTTTGTTTTTTCTAGTTGTTAGGGCTAGACAAGAACGGGTACGAATTGATAAGTTATTTTAAGGTACTATTCCAGTAAACAAAAGGCCGAGATGTTCTGCCCAGGATCAAAAACCGTTGAAAAACCCCAGTGCTTAGCAAGAGGTACATGGTACA
>CAVHNP010000084.1:0-8656 GCA_963637505.1 Prevotella sp. CAG:279 | reverse complement strand
CGCACCGCTTACGCGGCACGATATACACTGAGGGCTTCCCAACGGTTTTTGATCCAGGGCAGAACATCTCGGCCTTTATGGCGCAGCTCGCGGTATCTCGTGTTGCGAAGCAATGCGACCAAGTGGGAGCTGAGCTTATGAAGCGTTCGTCATTAAGCTATTCGCATTCCGCTCGCGCGCGGGCGTATGCGCAAGCGCATACTTTTTAATAGAAGCGCAGGAGTCCGGCTACCAGTCCTAAAATGGTAACTTCATCTACGATAATAGGCTCCATGGAAGAGTTCTCCGGCTGGAGACGGTAATGTCCATCTTCCTTGTAGAAAGTTTTGACAGTGGCGGAATCGTCAACAAGAGCGACTACAAGATCTCCGTTCTTGGCGATGCTCTGCCGTTTTATGATCAGCATGTCTCCGTTGAATATGCCGGCTTCGATCATACTATCACCCTGCACCTTCAGCATAAAGGTCTCCTGATTCGGCATGTAATCTGCCGGAATAGGAAAGTATTCTTCGATATTCTGCTCTGCAAAGATCGGTTCTCCGGCAGCAACCTTTCCCAACATAGGAATATTTACCATCTCACGTCTGGCAAGCTGAAAGCTGTCATCGATGATCTCGATCGCACGGGGCTTGGTCGGATCGCGGCGAATGTAGCCGTTCTTTTCCATGGTTTCCAAGTGTGCATGAACGGAGGATGTAGACTTCAGGTGAACCGCTTCGCAGATCTCCCGGACAGAGGGGGGATAGCCGTGATGCAGGATCTCCTGTTTGATATATGTGAGAATCTCTTCTTGTTTTTTTGTGATTTTACCATTTGGCATAATAAAAACCTCCCTGGTATGAATTCTTCTATAGATGAATACTAGCATAAAAAGAAGAAATAGGCAAACATATATTCCGAAAATATGTTCGAAAAATATATTGACAAACGAATGTTCGGATACTATTATAATCTCAAACAAATGTTCGGAAGGGAGATTTGCTATGAGATACAGAAGATTACGTTTGGTTTTTGTTGTTGTACTTATCATGATCATGGTTTTGTCCAGTGTCATGATCGTTGATGCAGCCTTGGGAAGGAATGCTTCCTCTGCCAGATATAAATATTACACCTCGATTGAGATTAGGCAGGGGGATAGCCTTCTATCGATTGCGGATCAATATATGACTGCCGGTTATAAGAACAGGGAGGCTTATGTGAATGAGGTTATGTCTATCAATGGCTTGGATGATACAACCATTCATGCAGGAGAATATTTGACGATTCCCTATTATTCCTATGCAAAAAGAGAATAATTGGCTATAATAGGTAATTACAAATTTTGCCAGGAATGTGTTATAATATAAACAAATTCAGATTAAAACAAGAGGAGTAAAGCAGACAGAAAAAAGAACAGGAATGGTGAAATATGTATCAGATCGGAGATGTCCTTGTATATGAAAATGGTGGAGTGTGTGAGGTTACCGCAATCGGCACACCGGATTTTTTGAAGAGCGAGGAGAGGTATTATACCTTGCAGCCGGTATTCGATGATGCCGGGACCTTATATGTAAAGGTTGAAAATGACAGGCATATTTTACGTCCTTTGATCAGCAGAGAAGAGGCGGATCAGATTTTCGAGAAGGCTCTCGAGATCGATCCAATGTATAATTCAAATGATAAACTGAGAGAACGCGAATTCAAAGAGGTGCTTCGATCCTGCGAATGCAGCCAGTGGTTTGCTATGTTGAAGGGAATTATACAGGAACAGGCGAAAAGAGAAAAAATCGGCAAGAAGCTGAATATGAGCGATGATCGTAATATGCAAAAGGTCTTTCGTCTTTTATCTTCTGAGTTTGCCATGGTTTACTCCATCAGTCAGGATGAAGCAAAGGAAAAAATAAAAGGAGCAATTGAATAAGAAGCATGACAAAAGATGTTTTGTTGTCACTTTCCGGAATTCAAAAATACTCGGGCGAAGATACAAAGGCGAATACGGAGCCGATAGAACTTATTACCGAGGCAAGGTACTATATGAAAAATAATCGGCATTACGTCCTTTATGAGGAATATCAGGAGGATGGAAGCGTATCTAAGAATACCCTGATTTTCAGAGAAGACTACATGAGTTTGATGAAGAGGGGAGATATTAAGGCGCATATTCTTGTCGAAAAAGGAAAGTGCCATTCGAATGCATATGCAACAAATGCCGGTATCCTTCAAATCACAATCAAGGGTTCAGAAGTAAGGGTCGGAGAGACAGAAAGGGAGATTAGAGCCAAGGCTTCCTATGAGATGCTGATGAATGATGAACATGTGGCAGACTGTGATCTTCATATCCGGATTTTCGAAAAAGAATCATAGCGAATGAAATTCGCGAGTTAATGCTATAAAGGTCGAGATGTTCTGCACTGGAGCATTCTCGGCTTTTCGTTTACAGAAATAGAGCTATAAAGGGAGCCGTGAAAATGAATTCTCATTTTCACGGCTCCCTTTCTTCTTCGAAAAATCCATAATAATTTATTTTCCGCTGGCCTTTGCTCTGAGCTTAGCCATAAAACCTTTTTTAACAGGCTGTGCATTTTTGTCCTTACGGAGTCCTTTAACACCGGTAATGTAAAGACCGGTGATGGTTGCCTTTACCTCTTTTTTAACAGGAATGCTGTCATAGATTTCAGCATCTGCGATAAAAGTCATGATCTGAGGTCCAACCTTTGCCTTTACGATCGGAATCTTGCTTCTTTTCAGATACCAGGGAACTTCTTTGGTAACGATCTCCGGTAAACCAGCCTGGTTGATCTTCATTTTCTTCTTATCTATAACCAGCATTGAAATTGTTTGTTTGCTCTGATCGATAATTTCCTGCTGCTCATCACGCTTCTTTTGTGTTCGTTTGCCCAGAAAATACAGTGCAATAAGAACAGCAGCAAGTATAATGGCAATGATCAGCATTACTGTTGCGAAAGTTGACACAATATACCCTCCCGAATGTTTATTAATTTTGCATATTCGAGGGATATTCTAACATTTATCCATTGAAATTGCAAACACCGATTCAGGAAAAGAAGAGAAAACAGAGTAGATGAATCTTGTTGAAATCGTGAAAAAAGTGTGTATTTCCTTTTAATTTATATGCAAATATGGTATCGTAGTTGCCGTAGCAATTTTTACAATTCGTTGGAAAGGAGCTGTATTCTGCAAAGAATACAGAGAAAAAGAAAATGAAAAAGAAAATTTTAGCAGGTGTTTTGGCCATGACCATGCTTTTTGCTGCTGGCTGTGGAACAAGTGCGAGCGGTGACGCTTCCGGAAACGCAAGCGGAGATGCTTCTTCAGATGCGATCGTTGTTCCGGATATGCCGGAATATGATGCCCTGGATTATGTAGAGCTTGGCGATTACATGGGACTTGATATTGAGACAACACAGTATGAAGCAACACAGGATCAGTATGATGAGTATATTGATAATATTACCTCCGCTGCTGCAAAATATGAGACCAGTGATGCAACCGTTGTAGAAGACGGTGACCGTGTGAATATTGATTATGTCGGAAAGATTGACGGAGAAGAATTCACCGGAGGCTCCGATACCGATTATGAACTGGTAATCGGATCAGATACGTTCATCGATGGTTTTGAAGATCAGCTGATCGGTGCAAAGGTTGGTAAAGAGACAGAAGTAGATGTTACTTTCCCGGATGATTACAGCAGTACTGATCTGGCCGGTAAGGATGCGGTATTTACCGTAACGGTAAATGCGATCCTTAATGATGAAAAAACAACACCGGAATATGATGATGCCTTTGTAAAGGATTATACAGACGGTGAATACACCACAACAGCAGATTATGATGAGTATATTTGGGAATCCCTGAAGACACAGGCAGAGAATAATACAAAGTCTGAGCTTTCCTCTAATCTGGAAGCAGCTGTTTACGCATGCTGTACAGTAAACGGTGCACCGGATGGCCTTCATGATTATTATGTAGCACTCTATGAGTCACAGGATCAGAAGACAGCAGAGGCTTATGGCATTGATTATGAGACCTTTGTTACAAATTACTATGGCTTTGCCAGCATGGATGCTTATGAAGAGGAGCTCTCTACCCAGGTTGATGAGAATATCATTCCGCAGGCTCTGATTCGTGAAGCAATCCTTGAAAAAGAAGGATGGGAAGTTGATGATGATGCCATCAACAGCTTCATGGAGCAGTATGCAAGCTACTATGGATATGATAGCGCAGATACACTGCTTTCCCAGAATGGTTTTGACGATGTAGATGCCTTTATTGATGCGGTAGGTGAGGAATCCTTCAACAAGGCAGTTCTTTCCCTGAAACTTTGGGATGAGATCGAGGCAGCTGCAAACATCACTTATGTTCCGGAATCAGAAGCATCCGGAAATGCATCTGAGGCAAACTAATGAAAAAAAAGTGGCTCGTTCACACCAAAAAGGCGGATTTTTATGGTCTTGCAAAGAAGCTGGGAGTTGATCCAGTGATCGTAAGGCTGATCCGCAACCGTGATATTGAAGCGGAAGAGATGGAAAGTTATCTGCATCCTTCCTTATCTATGTTACATGATCCTCATCTGCTTGGCGCTGATCAGGCAGCTGATGTGATCTATGAGAAGATAAGAGAAGGAGCAAGGATCAGGATTATCGGAGATTATGATATAGATGGAGTGAATTCTACCTATATTCTCTATCAGGGTCTGAAGAGACTGGGAGCAGATATTGATTATACGATTCCGGACAGAATTACAGATGGATATGGATTGAACCGCAATTTAATCGACCTGGCGCTTAGAGATAAGCGTCAGGTCATTTTGACATGTGACAATGGAATTGCGGCTTATGAGGAGATTACCTACGCAAAGGAATGTGGTCTTACGGTCGTTGTAACAGACCACCACAATATTCCCTATGTGGAGGAAGGGGAGGAAGGGGAGAAACGTAGGGAAATTCTGCCTCCGGCAGATGCGATCGTAGATCCCAAGCTTTCTGACTGCAGCTATCCTTTTGAAGAAATCTGCGGGGCAGTTGTCGCAATGAAATTCCTGCAGATCTTATATGAAAAGGCGGGAAGAGATCCGGAGGAGCCCCTCTGCTTTATCGAATTTGCGGCTTTTGCCACGGTGGGAGATGTCATGCCCCTTCGTGATGAAAATAGGATCATCGTTAAATTCGGTATGGAAAGGATGAGTCATACGCAGAATGTGGGACTGAAAGCTCTTCTGGATGTGAACGGTATCGAAACGGTGAAGGCCTATCATCTGGGTTTCGTCCTGGGCCCCTGTATCAATGCGACGGGAAGACTGGATTCGGCTATGCATGCAGTCAGCCTCCTGAATGAAAGAAATCCACAGAAGGCGACCGCCCTGGCTGAGGAGCTGAAAGAGGTCAACGAGGAGCGAAAGCGACTCACAGAAGATGGAGTAGAAGAAGCAATCAGGCAGATCGAGGATGCGGACTGGAAGGAAGAACCGGTCTATCTGGTTTACCTTCCGACCTGTCATGAGAGTATTGCTGGGATTATTGCCGGAAGGATTCGGGAAAGATATTACAGACCCAGCTTTGTTGTCACGGGAGAAGGAGAAATCGTGAAGGGATCCGCCCGTTCCATAGAAGCCTATTCCATGTATGATGAGATGACAAAGTGTAGGGAGCTTTTTACCAAATTTGGGGGTCATCCTCTTGCAGCCGGCTTTTCCATGAAAAAGGAAAATCTGAATCTTCTCCGTAAAAAGCTGAATGAAAATGCCAGCCTTAGCGAGAAAGATCTTATTGAAAAGAATTATATTGATGCCGCCATGCCCCTGTCTTATATCAATGAAAAGCTGATTCAGGAGCTGGATCTTCTGGAGCCTTTCGGAAAGGATAACGGGAAGCCGGTATTTGCGGTACGTAAGATTCGTTTTCTCTCTGCGGTCAGGATTGGGAAAAATAAAAACATGATCCGCTTTCTTCTTCTGGATGAAGAAGGCAAAAGAATGACGGGAATATATTTTCAGGATGCGGATCAGTTTTTTGAAATGATCCGGGAACAGTATGGAAAAGAGGAAGAGGAAGCTCTTTTAATGGGAAAGGGCAGTCTGAATCTTTCCTTTGCTTATTATCCGTCAGTGAATGATTACAAAGGTTTTAGAAGCCTTCAGGTTGTCATATCCGAATTTATTTTATAATATAGAAGAATAGTAATTTGTGGAAGCAGACCGGAGAGGTCTGAATTTCTATGAGCTTTCCTTTGGAAGTGAATAAAAAAGTAGAGGTAACAGATATGTCAGAAACAAAGATCATGCTCGGCAACGAGGCCTTTGCCCGTGGTGCCTATGAAGCAGGAGTGAAGGTTCTTTCTTCTTACCCGGGAACACCGAGTACAGAGGTGAGCGAGAATCTGGTGAAGTATGATGGTGTCTATTGCGAATGGGCACCGAATGAAAAGGTGGCGACAGAGGTTGCGATCGGTGCATCTGTCAGCGGTGTCAGATCGATCTGCTGTATGAAAATGGTAGGTGTTAATGTGGCAGCAGATCCCCTTTATGCTTTTTCTTATACGGGCGTAAATGGTGGTATGGTTCTTATGGCTGCAGATGATCCCGGTATTTACAGTTCACAGAATGAGCAGGATACCAGAATGGTTGCAAGAGCAGCAAATGTACCGGTGATCGAGCCTTCTGATTCTCAGGAAGCAAAGGATTTTATCAAATTTGCCTTTGAAGCCAGTGAGAAGTACGATACACCGATCATCATCCGTTCTACCACAAGGCTGTCTCATTCTCAGGGTCAGGTTACCTTGGAAGAGCGTCAGGAGATCCCGGATAAAACTTATGAGAAGAATATCCAGAAGAATGTCATGATGCCGGCTATGGCAATCGGACGTCATCTTGTAGTAGAAGAACGCATGAATAAAATGGCAGAAGATGCCAATACCATGCCGATCAATAAAGTAGAATACAAGGATAGTAGCATTGGCTTTATTACCTGCGGTATCGCGTATCAGTATGTAAAAGAGGTATGTCCGGACGCTTCTGTTCTGAAGCTTGGACTGGTCAATCCCCTGCCCAGAAAGCTGATCGAGGAGTTCGCATCCAAGGTAGATAAGCTCTATATCTTTGAAGAACTGGAACCGGTGATCGAAGAACAGGTAAAATCCTGGGGCATCGATTGTATCGGCAAGGATCTCTTTACCCGTCAGGGTGAATACAGCGCAAATATGCTGAGAGAGAAGATCTTAGGTCAGAAACTGGAACTGGCTGCACCGGCAGATGTTCCGCCCCGTCCACCGATTCTTTGTCCGGGATGTCCTCACAGAAGCGTATACTATGCTTTGAAGAGACTGCATATGCATGCGGCAGGTGATATCGGCTGTTATACACTTGGTGCTTTAGCTCCCCTTTCCGTGCTGGATACGACTCTTTGCATGGGTGCAAGTATCAGCATGCTGCATGGTATGGAAAAGGCAAAAGGCAAGGACTATATCAAGGATTGGGTTGCAGTAATCGGTGATTCTACCTTCATGCATACAGGTATTAATTCCCTGATGGATATGGTTTATAACCAGGGAACGGGAACAGTAATCATTTTGGACAACTCCATTACAGGTATGACCGGACATCAGGACAATCCGGCTACAGGCAAGACCCTGATGGGAGAGAGCGTTCCGGCAATCAACATCAAGCTTCTTTGCGAATCTCTGGGCATTAAAAATGTAACCGAGATCAGTGCTTTTGACCAGGAAGGTCTGGTTAAGCTGATCAAAGAAGAGACAGCAAAGGATGAGATCAGCGTTATCATTACAAAAGCTCCCTGTGCTCTTTTGAAGAATGTAAAATTCCCTTACCTTTGTAAGGAAGTAACAGAAAAATGTAAGAAGTGCGGTGCCTGCCTGAAACCGGGATGCCCGGCTATCACAAAGAAGGCAGACGGTACGATCGCGATCGATCAGACCATGTGCAATGGCTGCGGACTCTGCATGAAGCTTTGCAAATTTGATGCGATCGAACAGTTTGAGAAGTAAGGAGGGTACTATGGAAACGAAAAATATTATGATTGTCGGTGTCGGCGGTCAGGGAACCCTGCTTACCAGCCGAATCCTTGGCGGTATTATCACCGATAACGGTTATCAGGTTAAACTGTCAGAAGTACATGGTATGGCACAGCGAGGCGGAAGCGTTGTTACCTTCGTAAGATACGGGGAGCAGGTTGCGGAACCGATCGTAGAAGAAGGACAGGCAGATCTCCTGATTGCTTTCGAGAGACTCGAGGCAAAGAGATACGCACATTTCCTGAAGAAGGATGGTGTGATCATTGTTAATGACCAGAGGATCGATCCGATCTCCGTTGTTACGGGAGTAAGGGAATATCCGGAGAATATCATCGAAGACCTTGAGAAAGAGCATACCCTTTACCGCATCAAAGCCCAGGAAGAGGCGTTGAAGCTTGGCAATGCAAAGGTATTTAATGTAATTGTACTTGGTCTTGCAGCTCAGCATATGAATTTTGCAAAAGAAGAGTGGCTGGATGTGATCGAGAAGACAGTTCCGGCTAAGCTGGTTGATCTGAATAAAAAGGCATTTCTCGTAGGATATGAGGCATAAGCATTTTCGCTCTTCTGTCCGATAAATCGAGTAGGAGGCGGTGATTAGCCGCCGTCCTCTCACAGCACCGTACGTACC
>CAVHNP010000083.1:0-8743 GCA_963637505.1 Prevotella sp. CAG:279 | reverse complement strand
CACCTCTTGCTAAGCACTGGGGTTTTTCAACGGTTTTTGATCCTGGGCAGAACACCTCGTCCATTTAAATATGAATTCAGCTGCTCAGATCAGCATATTATCGTCACTCTGGCAAAACAGAATTTAGTATGCCGCTTTATATACTGCAAGCAGATCTTCCTCTGAAAGTGCCACATAGTTGTTCTTCAGAAGTCTCTGCTGGGTCTGGATGACATCCTTCGCAAATACCGGCAGATCCTCTTCCTTTACGCCGAAGGAAGAAAGGGGTTCTTTCTTCAGAACAAGATCCATCAGCTCATAAAGAGCATTCAATGCATCCTTTGCTTCTACTCCAAGCACTTCTGCGATCAGTTCTTCCAGATCATTGATCCTGCCTTTTGGCTGGATCTCTGTATACTTCACCATTACATCACGGAACATCAACTGGTTAGACTGTCCATGCGGAATGTGATAAACAGAACCCAGAGGATAAGCGCAGGCATGTACAGCAGCGCAGCCTGCATAACCAAAGCCGATTCCGGCCCAGTTCGAAGCCTTCAAAAAGTCTGCTGCATAGTTTTTCCAGGCATCTCCGCCGCCTTCTGCCGTATATTTTTTCCAGCCGGAAAGGATCAGCTTCAGAGCTTCTGTTGAGAAAATCCTGGAGATGCTGCATCCATTCGGACTCAGGAAGGATTCCACGCTGTGAACCATGGCATCAATCGAAGAGGTTGCAAATACCTTATAGGGCAAGGAATCCAGCATATTTGTGATCAGAACAGCCTTATCCGGAAGCATAGCCTCTGCTGCCAGTCCCATCTTGACACCCTTGCTTACACGGTTGATTACGGAAATATTGGTTACTTCACTTCCCGTTCCGCAGGTTGTCGGAATAATGGTCAAAGGATGTACCTGTTTCAGATCTGCTACATGATCGTAGAGATCATCTACCTTGTCCTCCGGACCTGCAACTGCGATTGCCTTTGCAATATCGATCACGGTACCACCGCCGATGGCAATGATTCTGTCATACTCTTTTTCGCGAAGGTCATCTAAGATCGCATCCACCATGCCATCTGTCGGCTCCCCTGTTCCGTATTTCTCACGGAAGAGGGTCTGCACACCCAGAGAAAGCGGAGCAAGATACTGGTCAAATGTATGCTTTCCGCAAAGGATCAGATCCTTTTCTCCCAGTTCAGCCAGCTTTGCATACTCTTCAAATGTGCTGTATTCTTCTATTTCCGTTTTAATCGAAAAT
Source organism: Prevotella sp. CAG:279 (assembly GCA_963637505.1). GTDB lineage: Bacteria > Bacillota > Clostridia > Lachnospirales > Lachnospiraceae > RUG14243. The sequence goes on along the minus strand of CAVHNP010000083.1, from coordinate 7,506 downwards.
CCCTTCATTTGCTTTTTGCTCTCCTTTTATCCCTCTTCTGTCTCTTATGCGATTGCTTCCTTTAAAGCTTCCTCGAAGATTTCCAGACCTTTTTCCATCTGCTCATCTGTCATGGTAAGCGGAGCAAGGAAACGGATGGTATTTCCGGCAAAACCGCAGTTTTCCAGAAGAAGTCCCTTCTGCATTGCAGCCTGTACCAGCTTGCTGGCAATCTCAGTTGCCGGCTCTTTGCTCTCTTTATCCTTTACCAGCTCAAGACCGATCATTGCGCCAAGACCACGAACGTCTCCGACTACCTCATATTTTTCTTTCAGCTCTTCATAACGCTTTGTTACTACTTCGCCGATATGTCTTGCCTTTGCAGCATAGTCATCTCTCTTCATGATATCGATGACTGCCAGTGCTGCTGCAGCAGATACCGGGTTACCGCAGTAAGTACCACCGATTGTTCCTGCCGGTGCTGCGTCCATTACTTCTGCTCTTGCAGTGATCGCAGAGATTGGAAGACCTGCACCCATTGATTTTGCTGTTGTAATGATATCCGGTGCACAGCCTGCTTCTTTCCAGTACTCAGAAGCGAAATATTTTCCTGTTCTGCAGTTACCGCACTGAACCTCATCTGCAATCAGGAGGATTCCGTTCTCATCGCAGATCTTTCTGACTGCCTTTACCCATTCGATCGGTGCCGGGATAAATCCGCCCTCACCCTGGAATGGCTCAACGATCATGCAGGCAACTTCATTTGCAGGTGCTCCTTCGTCGAATACTCTGTTCAGCTCATCCAAATAGTACTGGATTGCTTCTTCCTCTGTGTAACCCTTCGGTGCTCTGTAAAGATAGGGATAAGGTGCTCTGTAAATGCCTGCCGGGAAGGGTCCCATGCCAAGTGCATATGCCTTCTTTGCAGTCAGGGCCATTGTCAGGTTTGTTCTGCCGTGGAAAGCGCCTGTAAAGCAGATAACGCCTGTTCTTCCTGTATAAGCCTTTGCAATCTTGATTGCATTCTCGTCGCACTCTGCTCCGGAGTTTGCAAAATATGTTTTCTTTACTTCTCCCTTTACCGGCATGATCTCATTCAGCTTTTCTGCCAGGGAAACATATCCGTCATGAACATATACATTAAAAATGGTATGGAAATATTTTTCTGTCTGTGCTTTTACCGCTTCAATTACTTCCGGGTGTGAATAGCCGATATTAAGAACGCCTACGCCTCCGACCCAGTCAAGGATTTTGTTGCCGTCCAGGTCTTCAAACATTGCACCTGAACCCTGTTTGATACAGATCGGATAAGTCTTTCCGCAAAGTCCCTTCGGGATTGCTGCATCTCTTCTGTCAAGAAGCTCTTTTGATTTCGGTCCCGGTACCTGCTCTGTAACGATTTCCGGTAATGCTGTTGCCAATTCTGCTGTTGTCATAATAAATACCTCCTCATGACACTTTGTCAACGATAGATCAGAAAATAAATACCTATTAAACTGCTTATTTCAGTGTTTCTTGCTTCATAGAAATCCCTTCGGAACCCCTATTCCTTAAAAAACGCCGGATAGATGTTTCCATTCTACCCGACGCCTTTGTCTGCTCAAAACTTGATTTTATTATAGCAATGCAAGCCTCAAATTCAATATGCTTGATATACTATAATCTTTGTTTTTTATACACAATCATTTTATGCGCCTTTTTCCATCTTTTCTTCGGAAAGACCAAACTTCTTCTCAGCCAGGCCAATGATAAAGTCTGCCGTCTCTTCCCAGCCAAGCAGGCTACTATTCAGCAGGATATCACGGGTATGACGGTCACCTCTCTTGGTGCCTGTAATATACTCATGACGGGCATGCAGTGCTCTTTCATCTGCTTCCCATTCTTCTTTTGCCTGCGCCTCGCTGCAGCCTTCTTTTTTCATAACAGCTGCGATTTCATCTTCCTTGTTTGCATAGACGAAGACATTTAATACGTTCTCTCTGTCTTTCAGAATATAATTGCTGCTTCTTCCTACGATAACGCAGGGAGATCTGTCTGCAAAATCATGAATTGCTGCAAACTGTGCATCAATAACTCGGTTGGACAGGTTCGCATAACGAACACCATAGGAGGTATCAAAGGCATAACGAACGCCGATTTTTGCATCTGCTTCCTCTACCAGTTCTTTATCTACACCCAGATGATCTACCACACTGTCTACCAGATCACGGTTATAATAGGCAATTCCAAAATAATCTGCTACCATTTTTGCGATCTCAGGTCCGCCGCTGCCATACTCACAGCCCACTGTAATGGTAAAATGCTTTCCTTCGTATTTCTCGTTAATCTTTGTATAATTCTCTGCTTCTTCTGTAGCAAAGCCTTTTTCTTCCTCATCTACGATAAAGATATCACGGCCAAATTCTGCACCGTATTTTTTCTTGGAATAAGCATAGAAGCCAAGACCCAGAAGCAGCCATGCACCGACTACGATCCACTCCTGCCAAACCAGAGCTGCCGAGAAGGAAGCCGGAATGATATAAAGAAGGGTCATAAAGGCAGACATCAGTACTGCCATAAAGCCTACAAATTTACCAGCCTTTACATAATAAGGACGATCCATATCCGGTCTTTTCTTTCTGAGAATGCAGAAGGAAATCGATACGAACATGTAAGCGATTACACAGCCAAAGGAAGCTGCATCTACCAGCCATACCAGTACGCCTCTTCCAAAGAAGGGAGCGATGCAGCAGGCAGCTCCGCAAAGGAGAATGGCGATTTCCGGTGTTTTATTCTTTCCTAAGGTACCGAATTTTTCCGGGATCATCAGGGATTCACCCATGGAATAAAGGGCACGGCTGCCACCCATCAGGAAAGAGTTCCAGGAAGTAATGATTCCGCAAAGTCCGCCGATGATCAAAACCTTACCCATCATAGGGGAATTGAAGGCAATCTCAATTGCCTTTGCAGAAACAAGACCGTTCTGGGAATTCATTTCCGCTGCGATCGCACTGTCCGGCATAATGTTACATACCGCAAATACGATCAGAAGATACCAGGCTACTGCCAGGAAAATGGACAAAAGCATGATTCGTCCAACCTTTTTATAAGGAACATTGATCTCCTCAGCTGCCTGAGGGATAACGTCAAAGCCGATAAAGAGGAAAGGTGTCATACAGGCTACCTTAAAGACACTGCCCAGAACATTTCCTGTACCTGCATGCCACATCTGACCTGTGATATTGGAAGCATCTCCGTTTACTGCTGATCCGACAACCAAAAGGATACCTGCGATGGCAATGATCGCTGTCAGGATCGTCTGGAAAATGGCAGCTGTCTTCGCTCCCTTAATATTGACATAAGTGATCAGGATAGCAAATCCTACACCAAGGGCAACGGTTGAAAGGTAGATATCCTTTCCTGCAATGGAATAAAGATAAACCTGATTAAAATTAGGAAAGAGGTAGGTAATAACAGTCGGAAGCGCGGTTGCTTCAAAGGCTGCTGTCGCTACATATCCCAAAATGATCATCCAGGTACATACAAAGGATCCTGTCGGTCCCATTGCCCTGTAACTGAAAACATGTTCTCCACCGCACTGAGGCATGGCTGATGTCAGCTCAGCATAGGTGAGGCCTACAAAAAGAACCATCACACCACCGATCAGCATGGCGATCATAGAACCTGCAAATCCGGCCGTCTGGATCCAGTCACCTGAATTGATAACCCAGCCCCAACCGATCATGGCACCGAAGGCGATGACGAGAATATCCCATCCGCCCATTACTTTGTCAAACTTTGATTTTTGTTCCATAAGTGTCCTCCCTTTTTTTCTAACGGCTTTTACAGGACCTCCCGTTTCCTGTAAAATTACGGCACAGTATTGCCTTTGCATAAGAGAATACTTTTTCTCCACGCAAAAAAGGCGCCGGATGGTATTTCTACCATTCCAACGCCTTCGTCGTCCGTTAGTTATTTAACTTGCGACAATTGTAGCACTGATCTTTTTCTTCTTTCAATATATCCAATGCACAAAATATTTCATATATCACGCACAGGCTTAATTATGCATATCACGGTAATTTCTGATTAGAAAGGCCAATTTCAGATTCAAACAGGTCTCTAGATCATTAAAATCGACAGCCAGAATCTCCTTGATCTTGCTTATTCTGTAATTCATGGTATTTCTGTGAAGATACATGGCTTCGGCCGTATCCTTAATGGAACAGTTTCTGGCCAAAAAGGTCTCCAGGGTCTCTGCCAGTCCTCCCTCATTTACCTCATCTGCCCTCAGCAGCTTTCCGATATGATTCTCGACAAACTCATCCAGGAATTTGTCATCCTCCACTCTGGAGATAAAGGTAAATAAGCCCTGATCCTTAAAGAAATAGATTGCTTCGGGATTCCTTTCCAGCTCGGCGACCCGGATCGCTTCCGCGGCCTCATTTCGGCTCAGGCGAACATCCTCCAGGTAATTGGTACTGTTTCCAACGCCGATGATCAGCTCCCTGCCACATTCTAGCCTTACCTCCCGAATGATCTGGGAAAGGATCTGTCTCAACTCCTTCTCGCTGATCTTATCCGCAGGCACAAGAGCCAGAATCAGTCCGGTCTGCTGCTGAATCAAAATGTTTTTTGTCAGATAAGCGGAAAACTCATTCTGAACGATTCTCTTGATTCTCTGACCGATCGAGAGGGTATCTTCCTTTTCCTCCCCTTTGGGCTGTCTTTTTGTTTTCGCCTCTTTGCCGTTTTCTTTTTCTGCGGATCGGTTTCTTTTTTTCCTGCCCGCTTCTTTTTTATCATAGCCAAACTCAATGACCCGGAAGCTGCCGGAAAGATCCACATCCAGGAATCTGGCCTGGGCGAAAACGCTTTCCTGATTCAGATGCTCCGCATCCAGGATAGAGGTAAAAAGCTGCTCTACAGCATTTTTATTATTTTCCTCCATGACCAGCTTCTGACAGATGATCTGGGAGAGATCGATCAGAGGATATTTTTCGGAAAGTTCAAAAAGGGGAAGTCCTATTTCCTCACAGTAGGAAAGTAATTCTCCGGAAATCTGTCCTTCATTGATTCCCAAAGCAACAATATGATAACCTGCCATCTGCTCTACCAAGGTAAGCAACTTTTGATTATCATCTGTAAGGCTGCGGTTGGTGAGAACCACAAACTCTCCGCCGTGAATATAATCTTCAATCCGGTATTCACTTTGAATACACTGCAGACAATCAGCGAAATAAATCCACCTGATCTGTCTGTAGAGTCCCTTTTCTCCCGCCTTCAGTCTGATCACCGTCTGAAAATCAGGAATTTTTAAGATATCCTCACAATTCATCTCTTTTCCTCTTCAACTCTAGCCTTAATTCGCCTCTTTTGCGATGCCTCTCAGCTTTACCACATAAACCTGAGCAAGGGAGAAAAGAACCAGATTCGCAATGTATTCCAGCAACAGTCCCGGGAACTGGGAAAGTCCTGTAAAGAAGCTGCCATACATGATCATGCCGGTAACTGTATATCCAAAGAGGGGAATCAGGGTTGCAATTGCAGCCGCTCCCTTTCTTCCGATCTTACCATCCGCACCCTTTTTTGTCAGTTTGTAAAAAACCAAAGGCATTAAAAATTTAATGAGCAAGGTCGGAATCGTATAAATCGGATAGGATAAAAGATCTGCCATAGCAGAACCGACACTGCCTGCAAAAATTCCATAAGATTCCGGCACCAAAAGGCAGGCCAGAAGAATCACCGTATTACCAATATTAAAATATCCCAGCGGAATCGGAATCTGAATAAATCTGGTCACAACAAAAACCGCTGCTGTCAATACCGCTGTAATGCACATATTCTGTGTCTTCATACCTTCTGTTCTCATAATGAATCCTCCTTATTTTCTTCTTACTTTCTTCTTAATCTTCCCAGGGTCTGATTCTGTAAGTTACACCCAGGGAATCGCAGATTTTCCTGCATTCTGCTTCCTCTTCCTTACTTAAGGTTGTATCAACCGTAGTAAGAACTACATTTGGCACATACTGCTTCACATTTTTTGCAAAGGTCAGCATGGCGTCAAAGGACTTCATTCCGAATTTGCAGCGAACCAGTTCGTGATACCTTTCCGGATTCGGTGTATTCAGACTGATGGAAACCGTATCGATCAGGCCTGCAAATTCCGGTGTGGTGTCCTTTTCCCAGATCAGATCAGCCATACCATTGGTATTAACCCTGGTCTTATTGCCGAATTCCTTTTTTACATAAGCGGCAACCTTAAGAAGCATATCCAATCGTTCCGTAGGCTCTCCGTATCCGCAAAAAACCACCTCTTCGAATTCTGACATATCATACTTTTTGAATTCCTCCACGATTTCTTCAAAGGAGGGCTCATGCTCCAGCCAGAGGGAACGATCATCCTCATGCGAAACCGTATCCATATTTTGCCTCAGGCAAAAGGTACAGGCGCAGGGACATTTGTTTGTAAGGTTTACATAGAGATTCTTATGCACCTTGTATAAAATTGTCATTGCTTTCTTTTTCATCAACTCTTACCTCCATTTCAACTGTGACAGCACTTCTTCAAAGGGAACACCGTCTGTAACCGGAATATCCATCTCAAGAGCCTTTAAGATACATTTTTTGATAAAGGACGATGCCTTTTTGACGGATCTGGTGAATTCTATTCCATTGACCGCATCAGCTGCCAATATTGCCGAAAAAATGTCTCCGGTTCCGGATCGGGAATTTCCCACCTTATGCGTCTTAAACATATGCATTTCAGGCTCTTCCTTCGTTCGATCCAGACAAAGATTACAGAGGAAAGACCTCTGCGGAATTCCGGTGATCACAACCTTTGAAATACCAAGATCGGCAACCGCCTCAATTAACTGATACAGCTCGGATAGCTTCCATTTTTCCTTATAAGGCCGGCCTGTCAAAATACAGGCCTCCGTCAGATTCGGCGTTACAATATCCGCCATAGAAACCAGTCGGATCATTTCCTGGCACATCTGATCGGTGTAGGTCGGATATTTGTTTCCGTAGTCTCCCATCACCGGATCCACCAAAACAATGGTATCTTCATCATGAAAGCGATGGATAAAATCGCTGACAATAGAAATCTGATCCGATGATCCCAAAAAGCCGGTACAGATTCCTTTAAATCTCAGATCCAGCTTCTCCCACATATCAATATACTTCGGCATCTCCTCGGTATAATCAGAATAATAAAACTCCGGAAAGCCGGTATGGTTACTGAAAATAGAAGTCGGAATCGGACAGCACTGAACATGCATCATAGAAATGATCGGCAATTGGACTGCTACAGAGCACCTTCCAAAGCCTGAGTAATCATTAAAGAGCGCAATCTTATTCTGTTTGTTATGGTCTGATTGCATTCTGAATATTCTCCCTTCCAAAACTTTAGTATAGATAATAAAGCTCATTTGATAATGTAGGAATAATCAGAATTAGAAAATACTATATGACCAGATAGAGTGGCAAAGAAAAAGCCCGGAAGCTATTGCTTCCGGGCAACGACCCGTGCGGGACTTGAACCCG
>CAVHNP010000082.1:0-8994 GCA_963637505.1 Prevotella sp. CAG:279 | reverse complement strand
GGGCGGATTCGGGACTTGCACCCGTTAGAAACGTGCGCCGCCAGGCACACCACAGAAAAACGACCGCCGTTAGTCCTGCAAAGATTAAAACGACAGTCGTTTTGGTTTTTAAATAAGGGCTAACCGTCTATCGGCAGCACCTTTCACATTTAGATAACAACATTGGTTACCATTTCTGGCAAGGTCTATTTTTCACGAGACCTCTATCGAATAAAATTCGTTTTCACTTTTTCTTCAGACGCCGGTGCCTCGATTCCTGCGGCTTTACCGGCCTCGATACATTTTAAGATCCAGGCCATATTGCGGCCGAGTCCTTTCATAACCTGCACACCTTCCTCGTCCTGAAGCACATCTTCCGGCCGGCTTCCATGAACCATATTCCAATAGCAGGAGGAAATGATCGGCATCTCCGTAATGCCGGGATATTTACTCAAAGCATCCAGGGTCACCGTGGTTCCGGCACGTCTGGCAGACGCGATCACCGCAGCCGGTTTACAGCGAAGCTCCTCCTTCGCCAGGCCAAAGAAGCGATCCAGGAAAACCTGTACCTCTCCTGAGGGTGATGCATAATAAACCGGTGATCCGATCACAAGCGCATCGGATGTTTTCATTTTCATCTGTGCCTCTTTTACGGATTCATTAATATTTCCATTTACAGCATCTTTTCCGACGTAAAAGATTTCGCTGTCAATATCATACTTTTTTAATTCTTCTGCAATGATAGAAAGTGCCGTATAAGTACAGCCCTTTTCGTTTCTGCTTCCGTTAATCATTAAAACCTTCATAACCTTCCTCCTTACTTCCAAGCTAAAACATTTTTTGTTTAGTATATTTTATTTTGTAGCGATCCGCAATGTTGGACCTCTCATATAAACTTTCCTATGTTAGGAAGTTTTGTAAAAACCTCTATTTTTCTTAGTACCTATGTCAATCCTATCTCCCTATATTTAAAGTTCAGTTTGCAGATGAGAATATCACCTACAACAGTCTTTTATATATTGAACTGATCTATACCATGAACGGCAGCTGCACGGCTTCCAAACTAGCCGAGCTGCTGCATGTTTCAAAACCAGGGGTCACACTAAAGCTCAATGAGCTTTTAAAACAGGGCCTTATCACCAAAAGCCCGGACCCCCATGACAAACGTAAAAATTACCTGACTGTCAATGAAGAAGCCATCCCTCAGTATAAGGTCTTCCGTCGGCAGGACAGTGAAGCCATCAAGAGAATTACGGAGGCTTATACGCCGGAGGAGATCGGAAAATTCTGCGAAATGCTGGATATTATTTCAGAAATTAATTTTGAAGAGATTAATGGAGACTAGGAACAACTATGAAGCAGAGAGAAAACAGCTTTTTGGAGGGGTCTATTCTGCCCTCCCTCTTAAAATTTGCCATTCCGGTACTGTTGGCGTTACTGCTGCAGGCACTTTACGGCGCTGTCGATCTGTGGGCCGTTGGCAGATTTGCTACGACCGCCGATATTTCTGCCGTATCAACCGGAAGCCAGACGATGCAGATCGTCACCGGCATTGTAACCGGACTTTCTATGGGAACCACCGTTCTCCTGGGACAGCATATTGGTCAAAAAGACGATGACGGAGCGGCCCGAATCATCGGTACAAGCATAAAGCTTTTCTGCTTTCTCGGCATTATCCTGAGTATTGTGATGCTGCTCGCTGCAAGACCAATTGCGACCTGGATGAATGCACCGGAAGAAGCCTTTCTCAAAACCCTTCATTACATTCAGATCTGCGGCGGCGGAAGTCTTTGTATCGTTGCTTATAATCTGCTTAGCGCCATTTTCCTTATTAAAATCCCCTATGCCTGCTTTGCAAGCAAAAAGCCGGTCCCCCCGGCTTTTTGACATTGGTTTATCCACGGCATATGCCGCCCTGTTCACTTTATTGATCTGCCTGATTTTTTATTTCTATTTGCACAAAAGAAAGGTGCACCCGCACGAAGGGAATGAATGACAGGTATTAGCTTTCTCTTCGCGCACTGCGCATGGAAAAAATCGTATTCAGCTCCGAGATATGCTCGGTTATAGTTTTCTCTTCGTGCACTGCACCTGGCGAGAACCCAAAAGCTTAACTCTCGCTCTCGCCTTCTCCCAGGAATTCTGCGATTCTTCGGATGATTGGTCTCTCCTCTTTGCTCTGTATCGCCGCTACAACTGCCAATGGCTGGGCTTTTTGCGGTATCGTTACAACATAAGGACTAAGCTCCAGTCTGGTGTTCTGATCCAGAAGGGCGATTCCCATTCCCATCTCAACGCAAAGAAGAAGGGACTCCAGGGAATTCGGCGCTCTGACAATATGCGGCTTAAAGCCACATTCCGCACAGCTGTTGATCAGCCTGCGGTAGCCACCCGGTGATTCTTCCTCGGATATCACAACAAAGTTCTCATTTTTCAGATCCTGCAAGGAAAAATCCTTTCTGTTCGCAAGCGGATGGGATTTTCTCATGGCAATTGCCGGACTCTTCTGATAAAGAACGGTATAATCAAAATCCCATTCCTCCGCAATATCAAAGTCCAAAGTGATAATAATGTCATAGCTTCCGTTTCGAAGGCCGTTTCGCAGATTCTTATAGGAATTTCGCTCCAGTGTAAAGGTATATCCTGACTCTATATGATGGATCTGCTCCAGCTTATCCAGAAGAAGTTCATTTACATCCTGCCCCTCCAGAATGCCAATTGAGATCCGGTTTACCTCCTCCGACAGCTTTCTGCCATGCTCTACCTGTGTTGCAATCTCCTCCGGCAGCTTTTCCCACTGTTCATATAAATAACGGCCTGCCTCTGTCAAATGCACCTTCCTGTGTTCCCTCACAAATAAAGGATAGCCCAGCTCTTCCTCCAGCTGCGCGATCTGCTTTGATATATTTGACTGTGATGTGTATACCCTTCTTGCCGCCTCTGAGAAGCTGCCGCATGCAGCAGTCTCCACAAAATAGCGAATCCTCATTATGTTCATAATACCCCCTACTTATCTTCCTACTTATAATAGGTATTTTACCATTTTTCCTCTGACTGCAACAAGTTCTACTTTCTCCGCATCCTTTTCATTTCCCAGCTATCTTATATCCATTCCAAAGTTATGACTAACTTATCCGATTTGGATATTTGCCATTCTAATTTTCGCCTGTTAAGATAATATCAAAAGAACAAGTTATAAAAGTATGCCGCTTTTGCAAACGATGAGGGGGAATCGCAAGGCAAGGGCTGCACAACTTTTATCCACCAAGCTTTTATCTCCCGGCAGTCTCCTCGACTGCCTTCCATGGGAGATCTGTATTATTTATCATTTTCATTGAGGGGGTTAAAAATGAAAATCTTAGGTGTATCTTATGGCACGCCAAACGGCGGTAACGACACAATGGTAAAAGAGGCTCTGATGGGAGCAAAGGAAATCGGAGCCGAGATCGAATTTATCAATGCAACAAAGCTCAACATCCAGCACTGCACCGGCTGTAAAGCCTGTGTAATGGGACTTTTTTCAGGAAAAGGAAACGCCTGCGTGATCAAAGATGACTTCCAGTGGCTTGCAGACAAAATGTTTGAAGCCGATGGCATCATTATCTCCACGCCAATCTTTGAGAAATGTGCAACCGGGCTTTTCCATACAACAATGGATCGTTTCGGCCCGCGCATGGATCGAGGCAATCTGACAATTGCCAATAAGATTGCTGAAGAGACAGGCGGAAAGCCGATCGATCCGAAATATCTCTCCGAAAAGGTAATTTCCTACATGTCAGTCGGCGGATCAGACTGGGCAACCAGAGTAGAAGCTGATTGTGCAATGCAGTCTCTGACCGCAAAATGGACTGTCATTCATAACGAAGTTTTCATGTGGTCACTCGGTATCATGTTTAACGATGAATACCTCGCAAAGGCTCATCAGGTTGGAATCGATACTGCAGAAGCAGCCAAGCCGGTTGCAGACGGCAGCTTTATTCCTCCTGTCGGTGTTATGGATGATTCCTATAAGGGACCGAAAGGAATCTGTCCTCACTGCCATTCCAAGAATTTCTATCTACAGGAAGACGGAAAAGCGATCTGCTGCCTCTGCGGTTTGGAAGGAAAGATTTCCGTCACATCCGATGGCAAATATGAATTTACTTATCCGGAAGAGAGTCTGCCGCATGCACACGATACCATGAGCGGCAAATTCATCCATGGAGATGATATCCAGAGTAACGAAGCTGCAACCCGGGAAAAACTTGCTTCCCCGGAAATGAAGATCCGCAAACAAAAATATATGGACTTTATCCAGTCCTCTATGCCAGAATAAAAACAGAAGGGAGAATTAGAAATGAAAGTTGCTGTATATTACGGACAAGGTGATATTCGTGTAGAAGAACGTCCGACTCCGATCGCAGGACCGGGACAGATGGTTGTAAAGATTGCCTACGTTGGTATCTGTGGTACCGACATTGAGATCTACAAATCCGGCATCACACCGCCTTTCACAAAGCATCCGATCATTCTCGGTCACGAGAACTGCGGTACTGTCTGTGAAGTTGGTGAGGGCGTTACCGAATTTTCCGTTGGTGATCGTGTTCTCTGCGGCCCTCCCGGACATTGTGCCGAGGACTGTGAACCCTGCAAACACGGCAAAACAAATATCTGCATGAACGGTTTCCCGCGTACAGCCGGACTCGGCCAGTATGACGGCGGCTATGCAGAATATCTTCTGATCCATGATGTAAAGCATACGATGATCGTACCGGTACCGGAGGATGTTGATTTCAAGGACGCTGTTCTTTTTGATGTTATCTGCGTTTCCCTGCACGGCATCCGTATCTCCAACTTTAAGTTTGGCGATAATGTTGTTGTTTCAGGAACAGGCTCCATCGGTCTGGCAGCCATCCAGCTTCTGAAGGCAGCAGGTGCCCGCAAGATCATTGCACTCGGAACCACTTCTTCCAAAGAGCCGCTGATCAAATCCTACGGAGCTGATTATTTCATCAATTCCAAGGAATGTGAAGATCTCGATGCAGAAGTAAAACGTCTTCTCGGCAATGATTACGGTCCGGATGTGGTTTATGAAGCAGCCGGCAATATGATTTCCATGAAGAACTGCGTAGACGTAGTAAAACCAGGCGGACAGATCTGTGTAATCGGTACCATTCAGGAGCCAATGACCTGCTTAGTACCCGGTGCCTTCTCACCCTGCGAGCCGAACTTCCAGTTCTCCTTCACCTATACACAGGAAGATGTTCAGATCTATCTGGAAATGCTTGCTCTGAATAAGATCACATTCCCGAATATGGTTACGGACATCGTTTCACTTGATGACTGTGTAGCAAAAGTATTCGACGTACCCAGAAAGGGTCACATTAAGGATCTGATTGATCCTTCCCTGTAAGGAGAAAAAGCATGAACAAAAATTTTCCGCATGCCACAAGCCCGATCCGTATCGGGTCTATGGTATTGAAAAACCGCATCATCTCCGCTCCTTCCACCATGCATTCTTTGTCAAACGGAGAATTGTATCCCTCTGAGGATGCCATCCGTTTCTTCGAGGAGCGTGCTCGTGCAGGTGTAGGTATGGTTACCTGTGCCGGCATTAAGGTTGGAGCTGACGTAGCTGATGACGGTCACAACACAGCCTGGGACACACGCGATAATAATCATCGCAATAAGCTAATGGAACTTGCCGAGCGCATTCATTTCTATGGCGCAAAGGCTTCCATGGAATTGATCGGTATCTTCCCCATGGGCTTTACCGTATCAGATGGCTGCTCTATCATGGGCGGTCCCAGCGGGCATGAGATCACACATGAGGCAATGGAAGAATTCAAGCAGGATTGGGCAGATGCTGCAGAGGCACTTGTAGAATGTGGCTTTGATGCAATCTTGATCCACTCCGGTCACTCCGTACCTCTGGCTCAGTTCCTTTCCCCGCTGACCAATAAGCGTACCGATGAATATGGCGGAAGCACAGAAAACCGCTGCCGTTATCTCATCGAGATTCTGGATGCCATCCGGGAAAGAGTCGGCAAGAAACTCGTTATTGAGGTTCGTGTATCCGGTACCGAGTTTGAAGAAGGCGGCATCGATCTGGAAGAAGGACTGAAAATCGCAGAACTGATCCAGGATCATCTGGATGTTCTTCAGGTATCTGCCGGTATGCATAATCCCAAATACATGACCTGGGTTCATCCCTGCGGATTCCGTCCGAAGATGCCGAACATTCCGGTTGCTGAATATTACAAGAAATCCGGAAAGATCCATGTTCCGATCGTAGCCCTCGGTGCTGTTGACTCTCTTGCCTCTGTAGAGGAGATCCTTGCAGATGGCAAGGCTGATCTTGTCACTATGGCCCGCTCTCTGATCGCAGATCCGGAGCTGATCAAAAAAGGTCTTGAAGGTAAGGCAGAAGATGTTACTCCCTGCATTAAATGTATGCGCTGCCATGATTCAACTGTATACGGACATCATTTTATCTGTTCCGTTAATCCGACAGCCGGTATGACACAGGTTATGGCCGGTATGACTCCGCCTGTAGATAAGGTGAAAAAGGTTGCAGTCATCGGTGGTGGTCCCGCAGGCATGAAGGCTGCTTTGGTAGCCGCAGAAAGAGGACATCAGGTAACCCTTTTTGAAAAATCAGACAAGCTCGGCGGTATGCTTCATAAGGCTGGCTTCTTCTCTTTCAAATATCCTGTTAAGGATTATATGAACTGGCTGATTGCCCAGACCGAGAAGTCATCCGTAGAGGTTAAGCTGAATACCGCTGCAAGTCCGGATATGATAACCGGATATGACGACATCATCGTTGCGATCGGCGCAGAGCCGCTGATCCTTCCGGTTCCCGGTGCAAGCAGCGTAAAACCCGCTATCGATGTGCTCGGCAAGGAAGATACGCTCGGCAGATCTGTCATCGTAATTGGCGGTGGCCAGGTTGGCTGCGAGACAGCCCTGCATTTTGCTAAGCTCGGCATTCAGGCAACGGTTCTTGAGATGCAGGAGGAACTGGCACCGGATGCATCTACAACCGGCAGAAATGAGCTTCTGGTTGAGATTGAAAAAGAGCCGAATTTCCACGCTCTGACCGGAGCCTGTTGCGTAGCCATCACACCGGACTCTGTTACCTACATAAAAGACGGAAAAGAAGAAACGATTGAAGCAGATAGTGTTCTTCTTTCTTCCGGTATGAAAGCCAAGACAGCAGAAGCAGACAGCTTCTTCAGCTGCGAAGGCAATATCAGCGAAATTGGCGACTGTGTTCGCGCACGTACCATTGAGTGGGCGACCAAAGAAGCATATTATGCAGCGATCAATATCTAAGTTTTGTTCAATGCCCCACAAGAAAAGTCCCTGTTTCCAGGCTGGAAACAGGGGCTTTTCTTATCCCATCGTATCAGCATGTTTTGTCCTATAAGCCCAATCAAACGGCTGAGAATGATTCTGCTACCCACTTCCTACTGTATTCGATGAATTTTCTCGCCGCCCTGGAAGCACTTTCCATCGATGCCGTTCCGATGCTGATCACCCTCTTCTGCGGCTTATCAAAGTCCAGACTTTTCAGCCCTTCCATTACATTAGAAGATAAAAGCAGTTCCGGAAAAATGGCAAAACCAAGTCCTTTTCTGACCATGGCCAGGGCTGCATAATCATTATCCATCGTAAAGGCCAGCTGGGGCGCCACCTTATTTTTTCTAAAAATCGCTTCAATGCCGGTATGGGCATCATATTTCATGCCGATATAGGGATGCTTTCCCAGCTCCTTGATCGGAAAATATTCATAACCCGCCGTCAGATGATTCTCCGGGACAATCACCTTCAGATTCTCTTCCAAAAGGGGAAAATGCTCAATCTCTGAGCTGACATCGGTCAGGAAAAAGCCGCAATCCACCTCTCCGCTTTTTACCATTTCCTCTGCTCTGGCACTATCCTCCTCTGTGATCAGCTCTATCTTGATTCCCGGATAATCCTTATGAAAAAGACTGACAATATCCGGAATCCAATGGACCGAAATACTGTCAAAGATCTGCACCCGGATTCTGCCCCTTTTCAACCCGCTCAGCTCTGCTATCGTCTGCTGAAACTGCCTCTCCCAGATTTCCAGCTGCTTCATCTGGGGCAGCAGTTCCTTTCCCTCCTCACTGAGTCTGACACCGTTGTGTTCCCTGACAAAGAGCTGCAGTCCCGTCTCCTTTTCCATCGCTGCGATAATATAGCTGATTCCTGCCTGGGTATAACCAAGCTCATCCGCTGCCCGCCGGAAGCTTCCGGTCTCGGCAACCTTCAAAAACACATTTGCATTGATCTTATCCATTTCTTTTCCTTCTAAGATAAAGAATTACCTTTTACTTTCTTCTTTTTCTGCTATTCCGTCTTTTCTTTGGGATCTGTTTTCTTCTTTTCTGCTTCTCTCTTATCCTTTTCTTTTTTCTATTTTATCCCCTTTTTAGCGATAAGCAATACTTATCGCAAATATAATTATTGCTCGTTTTACTTTTTATCAGTTCTCTTCTATATTATAAGTACAGAAGAGATAAAAAGCCGCTACGGCTTTAGAAAATACAAGCATTCAGCTTTAGGAGGCGATCTTATGACGACACTTACAACAATTCTTTGCATGGCAATTGTACTGGCACTTGGTGTACTCGGAGTAGCATATTTCGGCATCGTTTCCATTAAGGAATTCCATGAATTATTTAAGAATTTCAAGCATCGTAATCTTCATGGTGCCTTATAAGCTCAGGAATGTACGATCATTCGCCTTTTACAATTTATAATTCTCATACTCAAGCAAGAGCCGGATGCTGATCCTGGGATCAGCATCCGGCTCTTGTAGGGTCTGCAAAAAAATAGATTGATCCATTGCTGTCTTACGGCTATAAACAGACGAGAATGTTCTGCCCAGGATCAAAAACCGTTGAAAAACCCCAGTGTATATCGTGCCGCGTAAGCGGTGCGATGAAACGAAGGCGCATCCTGCGATAGCAGGATTTGGAATGCGCCGTAAGTCAGCACGCAAGA
>CAVHNP010000081.1:0-9417 GCA_963637505.1 Prevotella sp. CAG:279 | reverse complement strand
ACCTCTTGCTAAGCACTGGGGTTTTTCAACGGTTTTTGATCCTGGGCAGAACATCTCGGCCCTTGCAACGCATTGAAGGTTATAGAACATATTGTCATTCAAAAAGGCTGAGAATGATCTCGCGCAGATCATCTCAGCCTTTTGTGACACTAGCATTCAACTTTTTCTGAACATCCTTTTTGAAATGCTTCCAGGCTTTTTCGTTTTCAACGAAATACTTTGGGCAGTCCTTTCCCGTCACATCATAATGTCGGATCACATTGTCTGCCGAAAGGTTGAATTTCTGGCAAAGCCAAGCTGTCAGATTTACTAAAGATTTATAAGTCTTTCGATTAAACTTTCCGCTTTCATCCGGATGGCAGCATTCGATTGCCAGAGTATCTCCATTTCTGTCATTTGAGGCATAGGCCATCTCACTTGTCGGAATACACTGAACAATCTCACCATCCAGGCCAACGATAAAATGTGCACTGGCGCTTGTCTTGCTTCCATCCTTCAGTCCTTCAAAGTAATCCCGATTGGCAATCGCCGAAGCTCCGGGATTGGCCGTATAATGAATCACAATTCCATTCACCTGATTCAAGGCCAGTCCCGGTCTGTTATAAGGACTGATCGACAGCAGTTCCACATCAAGCTCCGGTTCCTTGATCTTGGAAGCACCTGTTGCAGATCTAATTCCCCGAATCACCACCGGTCCAAAAAGCAGGAGGATCAAAAGAAGGGCAAAAATCCTGATTCCCCTGCTTTGTAAAATCCGCTCTGCTCTGCTTTTTCTTTTTCGCCTGCGTCCGGATCTTTTTGCCATTTATTTCAAGCCCTTCAGTTTTTCTGCTGCTCCGCCGATTTCCGGGATCTCCAGGCTTTCAAAGCTACCAGCGTCTGCTGCTTTTGCATAGTCTGCATTCATCGGAAGTCTGGCCAGAAGGTCTACCCCAAGCTCTGCTGCCGTCTTTTCGATTCCACTCTCTCCAAAAACATAGATCTTCTTTCCGCAATCCGGGCAGAGAAGATAGCTATAGTTTTCTACCAGACCAAGAACCGGAATATTCATCATTTCTGCCATGTTATAAGCTTTTTTCACAATCATGGAAACAAGATCCTGAGGTGAGGTAACAATAACGACCCCCTCTACCGGCAGGGACTGGAAAATAGTAAGAGGAACATCTCCTGTTCCGGGAGGCATATCTACAAAGAGATAATCCAATTCTCCCCAGCAGACCTCAGACCAGAACTGCTTTACGGTTCCGGCAATCACCGGACCTCTCCAGATAACCGGCGCTTCTTCATCTTCTACTAAAAGATTGATGGACATGATCTTCGTACCGTCCTTTGCCGGAATCGGAAGAACCCCTCTCTCATCTCCGACTGCCGGGCCATGAATGCCATACATCTTGGGAATGGACGGACCGGTAATGTCCGCATCCAGAATGCCAACCTTATAGCCGGCCTTTGTCATGGCTGATGCCAGCGCTCCTGTTACGAAAGATTTACCAACGCCACCCTTTCCGCTGCAGACACCGATGACATGCTTCACGGAAGAGTACTGATTCAAAGCCTCTGCAAATGGATTTTCCTGGTTATTTCCCGGCTGAGAGGAACAATTTCCTGCAGAAGCGCAGCTGCTGCAGGCAGATGGATTACATGATTCGCTCATATTCTTTCTCCTTATCCTTATCTTTTTACTCTTTTCATTTTTATGCTGTTAATGCACTCGTTTATGAGTATACGCTTTCTTTTGCGATCTGTCATTATAGGACAAATGTGTTGATGATAATTGAACAAAAAAACCGAGAATGATTCTGCCGGATCTAAAACACGTTTTCCACCATAACTCCAAAATAAAGCATATTATCACACTTTGCCGTACTATATAATTTTTTTCTCTAGTTCAAGACAACCGGCTTCTGAAAATTCAGAAGCCGGTCGTCCTCATTTCGATCAGACCCTATCAGTCTGTCATTCTTTATTTTTGTAAAAAGTTATTAGCATACACCCTGAGCAAGCATTGCATCTGCAACCTTCTCAAATCCTGCAATATTAGCACCTGCTACATAATTGCCTTCCATATCGTAACGCTTTGCAGCATCTGCAATATTATGATAGATGTTAACCATGATGCCCTGAAGCTTCTGGTCAACCTCTTCGAATGTCCAGGAAAGTCTCTCGCTGTTCTGTGTCATTTCCAGAGCGGATGTAGCAACACCGCCTGCATTTGCAGCCTTGCCCGGGACGAAGTAAACGCCATTCTGCTGCAGATATTCTGTTGCATCTAAGGAAGTCGGCATGTTAGCACCTTCGCATACAGCCTTTACGCCATTTGCTACCAGAGTCTTTGCATCATCGATCAGAAGTTCATTCTGAGTTGCGCAGGGAAGAGCAACATCACACTTGATGCTCCATACACCCTTGCCTTCATGATACTGAGCGCTCGGTCTTGCTGCAGCATATTCTGTCAGGCGGGCACGTTTCACTTCCTTTACTTCCTTCAGAAGTTCTACATCGATTCCTTCCGGATCATAAATCCAGCCTGTAGAATCAGAGCAGGTTACCGGCTTGCCGCCGAGCTGCTGTGCCTTCTCAATCGCATAGATCGCAACATTTCCGGAACCGGAAACAACGATTGTTTTATCCTTGAGGCTGTCGCCATGATCCTTCATCAGCTCCTCTGTGATGTAAAGAAGGCCATACCCTGTAGCCTGTGTACGTGCAAGTGATCCACCGTAGCTGAGGCCTTTTCCTGTCAGAACGCCTTCGTAGCTCTTGGTAATTCTCTTATACTGGCCATACATATAGCCGATCTCTCTGCCGCCTACACCGATATCACCGGCCGGAACATCCTGATCTGCACCGATATGTCTGTAAAGTTCTGTCATAAAGCTCTGGCAGAAAGCCATAACCTCGCGGTCTGATTTGCCCTTCGGATCAAAGTCAGAACCACCCTTTCCTCCGCCGATCGGAAGACCTGTCAGAGAGTTCTTGAAGATCTGCTCAAAGCCAAGGAATTTGATAATTCCAAGATATACGGACGGATGGAAACGAAGGCCTCCCTTGTAAGGTCCGATGGAATTATTGAACTGTACTCTGTATCCTGTATTAACCTGAACCTGACCCTTATCATCTACCCACGGAACGCGGAATTTGATCTGTCTGTCCGGCTCTACCAGTCTTTCCAGTAAAGCTTCTTTTCTGTAAAGCTCTTCATTTGCATCAATAACCGGTCTTAAAGAATCCAGCACTTCTTTAACTGCCTGAAGAAATTCCGGTTCTGCTGCATTTTTGGCAACAACTTTCTCGTAAACTTCATCTACGTAGCTCATGTGTTTAATCTCCTTATCAAATTGTTCAGCCTAGTTGTTTTATATCAACGGAGTCTATTTTACTCCCCTCACTTTAGTGTGTCAACTTGATGAACCAAATTTCTTCTCGATTTTAGGAGTGAATTTTAGAAAGTTCTTCTGCCTTCTTTTTTCTCAGCTTTTCTTTTCCTGCCGTTCCTTCAGCATTTCTTTGATCTCTTCCGGCTCAAAAACGTAGGCTGCATTACAGAAATGACATTTCACCTCGATCGGCTCGCCTTCCTCTGCCATTTCTTCCAGCTCAGACACCTGAATGCTTCTGATCGCATTGCGGATCCGTTCTCTGGAGCAGCCGCAGTAAAACTGCACCGGCATTTTATCGGTAAGCTCCAATCCAAGACCACCCAGAAGTTTTTCCAAAATCATTTCCGGCGTATAACCCTCCCGCAAAAGAGCGGTTACAGAGGAAACTTCCGCCAGGCTCTTTTCCAGGGCACTGATGGTTTCTTCCTCTGCGAAAGGCATCAGCTGAATAATAAAGCCACCTGCCTGGGCAATGGAGTAATCCTCTTTATCTACCAGAACGCCCAGTCCAACCGCTGACGGCACCTGCTCTGACAGGGCAAAATAATAGGTCAGATCATCTCCGATCTCTCCAGTCTGAAGGGGAACCTGAGAATGATAGGGCTCCTTCAAGCCAAGATCCTTTACTACAGAAAGGCTGCCGCTTCCGATAATTCCGCCAACATCCAGCTTTCCCTGCGGATTCGGCGGCAGGATCGCATCCGGCACATCCGCCAGACCCTTTACATTTCCCCGGGAATCTGCCGTTACTGTCAGACCATGCACGGGACCATCCCCATGAATCTGCAGAGTCAGAAGGTCTTTTTCATTTTTCATCATGGAGCCCATCATTACCGCACCGGTCATAAGACGTCCCAAAGCGGCCGATACAACCGGAGAAGTCTGATGCAGCTCATGGGCTTTTTCTGTTAATTCTTTTGTTGTTGCGGCAAAGGCACGGATCTGTCCGTCTGCTGCTATCGCTCTAACCATATAATCCATATGATTCACCATCCTTTTTCTTAAAATATTCTTTATACACATCTTCCTGTTTTTCATAAAGGAATTTCTATTACATAAGCATTTTCATCGTATAGGAAACGAAGTTTCCTATACCCTATATGAAAAAGTATGCGCTTGCGCATACGCCCGCGCGCGAGCGGAATGCGAAGCATTAATTTCAGCTCCGGGAGCTGCGCATCTCCGCGGAGTATTTCATCGTATAGGAAACGAAGTTTCCTATACGATGAAAAATGTGCGCCGGAGCGCACACTTTTCTACTTTTCTTTATCCAATATTTATCCTATGATCGCGCCCAGTAAGCCATAGGAAAGGAAGGACATGATCACTGTTGCGATCGCAACGCCAAGCAATTCTGCCAGAATCGCCTTCTTAAAATCGATCTCAAGAAGAGCTGCGATCAAGGATCCTGTCCAGGCTCCCGTACCGGGAAGAGGAATGCCAACAAAGAGCATAAGGCCGATAAATTCCGCATTTTCAATGCTCTCTTTTTTCTTCATAGCTCTTTCTTCCAGCTTTGTCGCCAAACCGCCGAAGGTCTTTGTCGTCTTCATCCACTTCAAAATCTTTCGGATCAGAAGCAGTATAAAGGGAATCGGAAGAATATTTCCGATTACGCAAAGAGGAATCGCCGTCGTGATCGGCACCTCCAGCAAAGAAGAAGCCAGAAGCCCTCCCCTGCATTCCAGAATCGGCAGAAGAGAGATAATAAATACTACCACATTACGGGAAATATATTTTCCGAGTGTCGACGAAAATAAAACCACCAGACTTTCCATCTTATTTCTCCAGATATTTCTTTAAAAATGCAAGAAGCACTTCCATCTGCTCCCTGGTTCCGATTGTGACTCTTAAATAATTATCAATCCTTGCCTTGGCAAAATACCTTACATAAATCCGATCTGCCTTAAGGGCTTCAAAAAGTTCCTTAGCCGGAACTCTGTCATGTTTAATGAAAAGGAAATTCGTCTTTGAATCCGGGAAGGTAAATCCGAGCTTTTTCAGTTCTTCCTTTGCCCATTCCCTTGTTTCCATTACCTGCTTTCTGGTCTGATCGAAATAGGCCTTATCCTCGATCGCTGCCTTACCGCCTGCGATCGCAACCCTGCTCATGGTGTAAGAATTAAAGGAATATTTCACATCATTCAGATATTTGATCATTTTCTCGCTGCCGATCGCAAAGCCGATACGCATACCGGCCATAGAGCGAGACTTGGAAAAGGTCTGTACGATCAGAAGATTATCATATTTTTCCAGAAGCGGAAGCGCCGAAACTGCACCAAAGTCCACATAGGCCTCATCCACAATGACTACGCTGTCCGGATTATGCGCAAGGATATCCTCGATTACTTCCTGGGACTCCTCCACTCCCGTCGGCGCATTCGGATTGGGGAAAATAATTCCCCCATTTTCCACCTGATAATCCTTTGCCTGAATATGAAAATTTTCATCCAAAGAAATCTGCTTATATGGGATCTGATAAAGATCTGCCCAGACATCATAGAAGGAATAGGTTACATCCGGGAAAAGGATCTCCTTTCCTCCCTGGAAAAAGGTCATAAAGCAAAGGGAAATGACGTCATCCGATCCGACGCCGGTAAAGACCTGACTTTCCTTTACTCCATAATTCTTTGCGATCGCAGAAACCAGATCCTTTACGGTCGGATCCGGATAGAGGCTCAGCGTATCTGCATCAAAGGCAGCAAGAGCCTCTGCCACCTTGGGAGAAGGCGGGTAAGGATTCTCATTTGTATTGAGCTTGATCACATTTTTTTCTTTCGGCTGCTCTCCCGGTACGTAGGGAACGACCTTACGCACATTTTCTTCCCAGCCCAACTTTTTCTTCTTTATCATAATCCACAATCCTTTGCAAGTGCCTCAAAAGCAGGCATGGAATTCACAATTTTCTCATAGGAACAGCAGTAAGCAATTCTGACATAGCCAGGTGCACCGAATCCGGCCGTTCCGACAAAGAGAATATGGTATTTCTTTGCCATCTTCACGAATTCCGCTTCCTCTACCGGAGCTTTTACCATCAGATAAAAAGCGCCTTCCGGCTTAATGCATTCATAGCCCATCTCTGTCAAATGTTCATATAAATACTTCCGGTTTCTGTCATAATAAGCCACATCTGTCTTGGCATCCAGGCATCTGGAAACAGCCTGCTGAATCAGGGAAGGTGCATTGACAAAGCCCAGGATACGGACTGCAACAGCAGCTGCCGCGATAATCATTTCGCTGTCTGCCACCTCATCGGAAACAGCCAGATAACCGATTCTTTCTCCCGGAATAGACATAGACTTAGAATAAGAATAACCAATGATCGTATTCTTATAATAATCCGGAATAAAAGGATTCACCGCTCCATCATATACCAGCTCGCGGTAGGGCTCGTCAGATACGATATAAATATCTGTTCCGAATTCCTTTTCCTTCTTTTCCAGCACCTCTGCCATTTTACGAAGACAGTCGGGCGTATAGATCACTCCGGATGGATTATTCGGTGTGTTGACAATAACCACTCTTGTCTTCTCGGTGATCTTCTTCTCTAAATCCTCAATATCCGGAAGCAGGGCCTCTGTATGTTCTACCTCCACATACTTTGCATCATAGTTTCCTACATAATTTCTGTATTCTGTGAAATAAGGCTTTAAAAAGATTACCTCTTCCCCCGGATTCAAAAGTGTCTTAAGAATTACATTTAAGGCAGAAGCTGCACCTACTGTCATCAGGATATTTCCTGCCTTATAGTTGGATCCGAATCTTTTATTTAAATCTTCTGCAATCGCAGCTCTTACGCTCTCATATCCTTCATTATCTGTATAACCGTGAAGGGATGTGGAATCCATCTCATCCAGAGCTTCATGGCAAGCCTTCTTAAATGCTTCCGGCGCCGGTGTGTAAGGATTTCCAAGGCTGAAATCATATACATTCTCTTCTCCGACCTCTGCTGCCATCTCTTTTCCTTCCCGGAACATGGCACGGATCGCAGAACCATTCTGCACACTGAGTCTCATTTTTTCTGAAACCATATTATAACCTTCTTTCCGAATTTATTGATTGAAGTCTATCTTATTTAAAATAGCATGTTAAAAGGGGAAAGTAAATGCCAACCCCTTGCTTAAAAGCAAACTATGAGCCAACCCCTTGCTTTAAAGCAAACAGGTTGGCTCATAAAATGCTATTTTTTATTCTTCAATTGCCATTTTTCTGACATATTCCAAAGCCTTTTTCACCGGCGGAAGGGAAATCAGAATAATCGTGATCACTGCCTCTGCTGCCAGATAGGCACCGTTATAAGCTGCGGAATAAACAAAGGGACTCATTGTTTCCGGTGCATAGGATGCAAAGAAGATGACGCCGGAAATAATGGCAAATACATATCTTCCCAGAACACCCAGAATATAGCCGATCAGAAGTCCTCCCTTCTTATTTTTTCCGATTCCGGAAAGGCCCAAAGCCCCGAAAGCGAAAACATAATCACAAAACATCTGGGGAAGAGACACGATATAGGGATCTACGATCAACTGAAGGACGCCATAGGCAACACCTGCCATCAGGCCAGCGCCCAGTCCATACCAATAACCGATCAGACAGATAAAGAGCATACTGAAAAGAGTAACAGAGCCTCCCATCGGCATATCAAAGATCTTCAGATAAGAAGTCACCATTGCCAGGGCAATTGCCAGAGCAGAAAAAGTAATCTGCTTTGTACTGATCTTTTTTCCTTCCTTTCCTTTTCCCCGAATCATTCCGATCAGGATTAAAAGCAGGATCAGAACCAGCACCATTGCTGCATATCCCACTATCGTTGGCTGATAGGTATAACCACCATAGCCATCAGAAACTTTTTGTGCAAAAAAACTCATTTCGTTGCCTCCTTCACTGCAAAGCTGCATCTTCGGGCCTTAATTCTCCGCCTGCGACGGGTTGCGTAAACAACATTCCTCTGCTCCGCCGCAGTGCGATCCCTGCGGAGCATTTTTATCGTATAGGAAACAAAGTTTCCTATACAATAAAAAAAGCATGCCCTGCGGCATACTTTCTCTCTAAGATTCTCATCTTCCTACGTCGGCATTATCCGCTTCAGGTATATGGGTCGGAACTATCTTCCCTCTCAGCCTTCCGGCTCCCCAGATGCATTATTTATTTTTGACAAAGCCCATTCTACTCTGCTATATATTTAATGTCAAGGCAGCTTCTGCCGGAAAGTGAGGACTGATAATATGGCAAAAGAAAAGAAAACAAATGCGATCCGTATGATCGAACGTGCCAAGATTCCTTATACAGAACACGAATATGAATGTAGCGAATTCACGGATGGCCTGGCTTCTACCTTAAAGTCCGGTATTCCGCCGGAAAAATCCTTTAAAACTCTTGTAGCCATGGGAAAAAGCGGCAATTACTACGTTCTTGTCATCCCGGTTGCAGAAGAAGTGGATTTTAAAAAGGCAGCAAAAGCAGCCGGAGAAAAATCCATCGAACTGATCCATGTCAAGGAGCTCACACCCCTGACCGGCTATGTAAGGGGAGGCTGCAGCCCGATCGGTATGAAAAAGCAGTTTCCTACCCTTCTTCATGAATCCGCCAAGGCCTTTGAAACCATCGCTATCAGTGGCGGTCGTATCGGCCTCTCTGTCGAACTGGCACCTGCCGATCTTCTTTCTCTGGTTAGAGGGCAATACGCAGATCTCATTCATCAGGATGAATGAGAGCACTTCACACGATATAACAGAGTCATAGGATAAAATGTACTGATCGCTGATTCCAGCCATAAAGGCCGAGATGTTCTGCCGGATCTAAAACACGCTCTTATATAGATTGACTCTCGTACTGCTGGTGTGAGATATGCCGCAAAGACACGCTTCTTTTGCGTGCATATCATCACACTTTGCAGTACGGCATTATGAATCTCGGCCTTTATAATTGCCGGAGTTAGCCATCTGTAGCTTAAAAAAAAGTATGCGCTTGCGCATACGCCCGCGCGCGAGCGGAATGCGAAGCATTAATTTCAGCTCCGCGAGCTGCGCATCTCCGT
>CAVHNP010000080.1:0-9634 GCA_963637505.1 Prevotella sp. CAG:279 | reverse complement strand
CCTCGAGCGAGAGCGTGTTTTAGATCCGGCAGAATCATTCTCAGCCTTTTGTTCGATTTTTATCAATATCTCTTATCACGAGTATCATAGAAGTGTATGAAAAACACTCGTTTTAATTTAGATATTCATGAATCGCCTTTGCACATTCACGCCCATCGACCATTGCCTTAACCACCAGGGACTGTCCGGTACGGCAGTCACCACAGGCGAAAAGCTTATCGATATTGGTGCGGTAATGCTCTGTTTTAATGTTGCTTCTGGCATCCTGATCAGCGGAAAAATTTTCTGCAACATAGGATTCCGGACCGATGAAGCCTGCAGCGATGATCAGAAGATCACAGGGAAGTTCTTTTTCTGTTCCCGGGATTTCCTCCATCTTCAGACGGAAGTGTTCATCGTAGACCGGCTTTAAGTCGATGGTGATCACTGCAGTCGGATTCTTCTCCTCATCCAAAAGGACTTCCTTGACTGTGGTCTGATAAATGTGAGGATCCTTTTGGAATTTGGCCTTGTATTCCTCCTGGCTCTTATCCAGGGGCTTTTTATCAGCCGGCTTTTTGCGGGAAGTGAGCACGATTTCGCGGCCGACCTTTTGCGGTAGCATCTCAATCTGTGTAACAGAGAGGGCTCCCGTACGGAGTGAAGTTCCGAGACAGTCATTGCCGGTATCTCCGCCGCCGATGATGACAACATGCTTGCCCTCTGCAGAAATGTTCTTTCCGTCTGTCAGACCGGAATCAAGCAGGGATTTGGTGTTGGAACGAAGGAAGGTGAGAGCCGGGTAAATGCCCTTGACTTCTTCCTGCTCAATGCCCTTTAAGGACAAAGTCCTGGCATTTCCGGTTCCTACCGAGAGAAGAATGGCATCATATTCGGCAAGGAGTTCGGAAGCTGCCTTATCGAATCCGACATTGGCATTCAGAATAAATTCTGCGCCCTGCTGCTTGAGGGATTCTATCTTACGGGCGAGCAGTTCCTTATCCAGCTTCATGTTTGGAATCCCATACTCCAAAAGTCCTCCGGGACGGTCTGCACGTTCGTAAAGAGTAACAGCATGTCCAAGAGAAAGGAGACTCTGCGCGGCAGAAAGTCCTGCAGGTCCGGAGCCGATAATGGCAACTTTTTTGCCGGTAGAGGGAGCGGAGGGCTCCGGTTTACCGCTTGCATAATGGGCTTCTACAACATAACGTTCCAGTCTGCCGATGGAGACTGCTTCATTTCGAATGGAACGGGTACAGTTGCTCTGGCATTGTTTGTACTGGGGACAGACACGGGAACAGATTTCGGGCAGATTGGAAGCGGAACGGATCAGCTGATAAGCTGCCTCAAGGTCTCCTTTTTGAATCTGTCCGATAAAATCGGTCACCGGAAGAGAAGCAGGACAGTTTTTCTGGCACCAGTGCGTTGGGCACTGGAGACAGCGGGCTGCTTCATTTTCTGCTTCTTCTGCGGTATAGGTCTTTTCTATTTCTTCGAAGCTGCTGCAGCGAAGGGTCAGATCAAGCAGCTTCGCTTCTGTTTGCTTCTCCTGCATATTCGGATCTTTGACAGGAGTAAAGATGGTATTATCAGGCATGATAAGCATATGTTTTTCCTCCTATTCTACTTATTCAGGGAATCCAGATAGGCGACAGCATTTCTTCCGGAAGTGAAGGAAGAAGCAACGGCCCAGGTGAGCTCTGAAACAACGGCCATATCATTTTCGCGGTGCATGGCGGATGTGGCATCACCTACGCCATAAAGTCCCGGAATGTAGGATTTATCATTGCGAAGGACACGACATTCGGCATCGACCATAAGACCACCCATGCAGGCTTCAGAAAAGCGCTGCTCATAGATAGCATAGTAAGGACCCTGACCGGAAACCGGAATCAGATTTTCTTTCCCTTTTCCGAAATCTTCATCAAGACCCTTCTCACAAAATTCATTATAGCGCCTGATCGTTTCGGGCAGAGCACCTTCCGGCATTCCGCAGAGACGACCGAGCTCCTCTAAGCTATCTGCCTTCTTTACCGGAGTATCTAATTTGGCCTCATCCTCCAGCTCCTGATACCAGGTCTCATAGAGATTCTTTTTGGAGGCCATAGCCGGGTTCTCGAGATAACGGTTGGCAATCTTAGTGAGATTGTCCAGAGACTGAATCGAGTAGGAAATTTCCTTAGGCTGGGAAGCAATCAGCGGCGTCATGCCATGCAGATGTAATTCTTCATTTGCCCAGCGTTTACCATCCAGGTTGATCTGCAGCATATCCGGCTCTAAGGCAAAGTCGGCCAGGGTATTGCTGAAAGGATGATGCTTGGGTCCGAACATGGAAACATAAAGTCTTGTCGGATCCGGCTCTACGCCCAGTTCCCTCAGCATATCGATGCCGTCACCGGTATCGGTCGGAACAGAGAAGCGGTGGATCTTTGTTTCCCCTTCAAAGAACCAGGGCTTAAACTCTTTGATCTTTTCATCACTCTTTCCGAAACCGCCTGTTGCAAGGATGACAACGGGTGCGTTGATGGTCATTTTTCCACCGGGATCCTCGGCTTCTACCCCGCGAATTTTGCCGTCCTCGTCCAGCAGAAGGTGTTTTGCCGCATGCTCTGTCAGGATCTGCACATCCAGACCCTGCTTTTCAATCGCGTCCAGCATGGTGTATTTGATGTAGGTCCCGCCCCAGCCCGGTCCGATCGCATCATCGCGACAATTCAGGTTATCGACGATTCTGTTCGGAAAATCAAGCAGTCCCGGACCGTAAATAGGACCATGGGCATCGGCAGAGCCTAAGTCTACCAGATGATAATACTGGTCTGCTGTTCCGAATTCGCAGAGCCAGTCAAAAAATTCCCCTGTGGCATAAACTGCGGTTCGGAAGATATCCTTACCAATGATCCCATTGGTAATGGTGTCGTAATGTTCGATCGCCTGTTCGCGCATATCCGGCATGCCGGCTTTTTCATGCCATTTGGTATAAACCGGGAAATAGGCATGGGCATAGTCTGTGTTACCGCCAAGACGGCTGGATTTCTCGAGACAGACCACCTTCTTGCCGGCTTGGGCTGCCTTAACAGCGGCAATGAGTCCGCTTCCGCAGCCGCAGACAACGACATCGGCGTCAATTGTTACCGGATCATGATAGAGAACATCGTCGGGCGCTTCGGTATCGATGATGGAAGCAGTATGACAGACGCGGGCGCAAAGACCGCACTTTACACACTTGTCCTGGTCGATCTCATATTTTGTGCCGACATATTCAATGGCCTGCATCGGACATTCACTAAAACAATTGTGACAGCAGACGCAGTTTTGATTGATTTGAAACATGAAATACCTCCTTTGTATATTTTGATATCAAAATAATATTAACATTCAAAAAGATTGTGAACAAGGCACAAAAGAAGGAGAGAAAACAACTATAAGGTTGTCAATAACCCCTATTTCTTTGTTGGGAATGGAAAAATGCCAATGCTATAATGAAGCCAAGTAGATAGAAAATAAAGGTATGATCTCTGATACGACAGGCAGGGATCAGTACAGGATAGAAGAAAGGTATCAGACAGGAGGTAAAAATGGGATCTTATGAGAAGCTGCTTAAGCCGTTAAAAATCGGCAGTATAACATTGAAGAATCGTATGCTTTCTGCACCAACCAGCTGTGCAGAGCTTGGTCCGAATGAGAGATATTCGGAGGATAATTATGCTTATTATAAGCTGAAGGCAGCAGGCGGATGTTCCCTGGTGACGGTAGGCGATGTCATCGTTGATAACAGTACAGGACGCTCTCATCCCCAGCAGGTTGGTCTGGATGATCCGGGCTGTATTCCTTATCTTGTAAAAATGGTAGATGTCATCCATTCCGGCGGTGCACTGGCCAGCTGTGAGATCGATCACGGCGGAGCAATGTGTGATGCAGACCTGATTGACAGAGAGCATGCATTCGGACCTTCCGCAATGGTAGATGCCTGGGGAGATCAGATCGATGAGATGTCCAGAGAGGATATGGAAGAGGTTGCGGATGCCTTCGGCAGAGGAGCGGCTCTTTTAAAGGATTGTGGTTTTGATATGGTCATGATTCATGCAGGACATGGCTGGCTTTTGCATCAGTTCCTTTCTCCTCTGACCAATAAAAGAACCGATGAGTTTGGCGGAAGCATTGAGAACAGAATGCGATTCCCCCTGATGGTAGTGGATAAGGTGCGCCAGGCAGTCGGAAAGAACTTCCCGATCGATATTCGAATCAGTGGTGCGGAAAGAACACCGGGTGGATATGGCATTGAAGATGGTATCGAGATTGCCAAACTGCTGGACGGAAAGGTAGATATGATCCACGTTTCAGCCGGAACCCAGTATGATCCTTATTCCGCAGTTCTGATGCATCCGGGTATTTTCCAGAAGCATGGCGAGAATTCAAACCTTGCAAGAGAAATTAAAAAGCACGTAAAGACTCCGGTCTGTACCGTAGGTGCTTTTTCAGAGCCGGACAAGATGGAAGCTTTTCTGGAAGAAGATGGTGCAGATTGTATCGCAATCGGTCGTGAGCTTCTGGCAGATCCCTTCTTCCCGAAGAAGATCATGAGAGGACAGATCGACCAGATCAGACCCTGTATTCGCTGCGGAGAATGCCAGAGCGGTATGATCAAGAATCGCTGCATGAGATGTACGGTAAATCCTCTGATCGGAAGAGAAAATGAATATTTCCATCCAATCCCTGTTCTTCATAAGAGAAAGGTTCTGATCGTTGGCGGTGGCCCCGGTGGTATGGAGGCTGCTCTGCAGGCCTATGAAAGAGGACATGAGGTTGTTCTTTGTGAAGCAGCCGGAAAGCTGGGTGGTGCTCTTTATTATGCGGACGGTGCAGATTTTAAAGCCTTTATGAAGAATTATCGTGATTCCCAGATTCAGAAGGTGCTGGCTCTTCCGATCAAGGTAAGACTGAATACCAGAGTAGATGAGGCGGTGATCAAAGAAGAAAATCCGGATGTCCTGATCATTGCAACCGGAGCAAAGCCCCTTATCCTTCCGGTTCCGGGTATCAAGGAAGGCATTGAAAAAGGCAGCATTCTTTTCGGAGCGGATATCACGGATGATACGCCCCTTGGCGAGAAGGTAGTTGTCATCG
Organism: Prevotella sp. CAG:279; assembly: GCA_963637505.1. Classification (GTDB taxonomy): domain Bacteria; phylum Bacillota; class Clostridia; order Lachnospirales; family Lachnospiraceae; genus RUG14243. The sequence continues at coordinate 4,531 of CAVHNP010000080.1, read as the reverse complement.
GCGGCGGTTTGATCGGCTGTGAGACAGCGGTTCATACCGGACGGATGGGTCATCATACCGCATTGATCGAAATGAGAGATGAGGTTGCGGTAGATTGCGGAAGAATGCACAGACTCAACCTTCTGCACCAGATGGATGAGTTGGATAATCTTGAAGTTGCAACAGGCTGGGCTTGCTCAAAGGTAACAGACGAAGGCGTGTATGCAAAGAATGCAGACGGAGAGGAAAAGCTGTTTGAAGCGGATACCGTAATCCTGGCAGCAGGACTTGTTGCGGATACAGCGATCGTTGATGAACTCCGTCCCCTTGTTACAGAGAATTATGTGATCGGTGATGCCTATCGGGCAAGAAAGGTCGGAAACGCAACCCGCGATGCTTATGATGCGGTTGTAAATATGGGACTGTAAGGCAATTTTATAATTTTTTTATGGAAATATAAGTAGAACAATAGATGGCGATGCCATAAAAGGCTGAGATGTTCTGCCCAGGATCAAAAACCGTTGAAAAACCCCAGTGCTTAGCAAGAGGTGCATGGAACATGTGCCTCGAGCTTAGCATCTGCTGGGTTTTTCCTCGAGCGAGAGCGTGTTTTAGATCCGGCAGAATCATTCTCAGCCTTTTGTTCGAATTTTATCAACACATTTTGTGTTATAACTTACAATGCAGAAATAGAGAACGAAGCATACCAGAGATTTGTTTGAATCAGAGTTTTGTATTCGTAAAAAATCAATTCTATTAGTCGAGTTTCTCGTCAATCCTGACCGAATTCCGCCTTCAGAATCGGCAGAAAATTCTGCAGACTGGGATTAGGATTGGTCTTGCTCCAGCCAAAGAGCACATTACAGTTCCGATAAAGCGTATCATCAGACTTAGAGGTGACGATCGGGATCATCTTCACATTCTCATTCTGGGAAAGAAGGGATTTGCCGTTCATAATAGAACAGGAAAGTCCGTGTTCCACAGAAAGATAAAGAGTGGTCAGAGAAGCCTCGTTTCCGGTCAGAAAATAAGTGTCATCCGCATCAAAGTCATCCAGAAGATTCTGGAGAGACTGGTGGAGCGGAGTTTCAAAATAGGCAATATTGATCATGCGCAGAGGCAGATCACCGAATTTGGTATGAATTTCCTCATAGGAGATCTCATCCAGGTAGGAATTCGGATGGGAAGCGGGAACCGCGAGGCACATGCTGTCATCATAGAGATTGAAAAGCTGGATGCGTTCTGTCTGAGGAATGGTTGTGCTGAGATAAATCAGACAATCGATGGACCGGTCCAGGAGGGAATCGTAATCCTCCTTGATATCAACCGCACGGATAAAGACCTGAACATCCGGGTATTTTTTGCGGAAGGTATTTAAGGCTGCCTGCAGCTTTTCCGTGAAGATCTGGTTCTGCTGGAGACCGATCACAAGATGCTTGGAATAGGAATCGATCGCAGCATGTACCTTTTTATCAAAGTTGGCGTGTGCGTCATAAAGCTCCTGAAAGTAGGGAAGGAGAATCCGTCCTATGTCAGACAGACTGGTGTTTTTTTTGTCCCGGATCAGAAGGAGCACACCAAGCTCGGATTCCAGGGAGGAAATCTGCCGACTTAAGGTTGGCTGTGAAAGATAAAGGGTATCGGCAGCCTGATGGAAATTTCCAAGGGCAGCTACCTGAAGAAAGCATTCGATTTGCTGAAATGTCATAAGGTTTCCTTTCTATAATAGGGGCTGATCGGCCGGAAAAAAGAGGAATATTGCAGCTCTTTTTCTTCTTTGAAAAGCTCTGGCCGATTGCATGAAAATATGGTATCATCGGAAAGGTTGGCCGTCAATCGGATCAGACTATGATAATTTTGTATAACTAGATATAGTATTTTTTCTTGACGAAGGAAACAATATTTTGTATGATGAGTCTGCTCGCAAAACACAAGATATTGTTTCTTTGTTTTATGTAAAGCACAAATTATAGTGTATTAATGCTTGCAAAGGTAGAATACAGAATACTTTGTAAGGAAGGGAATATTATTTGACAATTTAGTGGGGAGATGGATTCATGAAAATCATTAAAAGAAGCGGAACGGAAGTAGAATTTGATCTCGAAAAGATCATAGATGCGGTTGTCAAGGCAAATGAATCTGTGACAGATCAGGAGAAAATGTCCAAGGAACAGATCATGGTCATTTCTTCTAATGTGATGAGAATTTGCGAGGGCATGAGCAGAACCCTGACCGTAGAAGAAATTCAGGATTTGGTAGAGAACCAGATCATGAATCAGAGAGCCTTTGAGGTAGCACGTAAATATATCACTTATCGTTATAAAAGAGCTCTGGTGCGTAAATCAAATTCCACAGACGAGCAGATTCTGAGTCTGATCGAATGTAATAACGAAGAGGTAAAGCAGGAGAATTCCAACAAGAACCCGGTTGTAAACAGCGTTCAGCGTGATTACATGGCGGGAGAGGTCAGCAAGGATATTACCAAACGTATTCTTCTGAATCCGGAGATTGTGGAAGCACATGAGAAGGGCATCATTCATTTCCATGATGCCGACTACTTTGCCCAGCATATGTATAACTGTTCTCTTGTGAATCTGGAGGATATGCTTCAGAACGGAACCGTTATCAGCGAGACCATGATCGAGCGTCCGAAGAGCTTTTCAACAGCCTGCAACATTGCGACCCAGTCGATCGCTCAGATTGCCAGCAATCAGTATGGCGGACAGACGATCACTCTGTCCCACCTGGCTCCCTTTGTCGATGTAAGCCGTCAGAAGCTTCGCCGGATCGTAAAAGAGGAGTTTGAGGCAGAAGGCATCGAGCTGGATCAGGACAAGATCAATTCCATCGCTGAGATGAGGGTAGACGAGGAGATTTCCCGTGGCTGCCAGATCATCCAGTATCAGGTCATTACCCTGATGACGACAAACGGACAGGCTCCTTTTATTACGGTATTTATGTATCTGAACGAGGTACAGGAAGGACAGACAAGGGATGACCTTGCAAAGGTGATCAAGGAGATCTTAAAGCAGAGAATTCTGGGCGTAAAGAACGAGAAGGGTGTTTATATCACACCGGCCTTCCCCAAGCTCATCTATGTGCTTCAGGAGGATAATATCAAGCCCGGAACAAAATACTGGGAGCTGACAGAGCTTGCTGCGGAATGCACTGCAAAGAGAATGGTTCCGGATTACATTTCAGAGAAGATCATGAAGGAACTGAAGGGGGACGTTTATCCCTGCATGGGCTGCAGAAGCTTCTTAACACCGGATCGCTTTACAGATGCCGGCGTTGGAAATATTTCGGATGCAAAGAACTATCAGGAAGGAAAGCATCGTTATTACGGTCGTTTTAACCAGGGCGTTGTTACCCTGAATCTGGTAGATATTGCCTGCAGTTCCCGCAGAGACGAGAAGCGTTTCTGGGAAATCTTCGATGAGAGACTGGCCCTTTGCCATAAGGCTCTTCGTGCCCGTCATGAGAGACTGCTGGGAACAGCTTCGGATGTTGCACCGATTCTCTGGCAGAACGGCGCTCTGGCAAGACTGAAAAAGGGAGAGAAGATCGACCGCCTTCTCTTTAACGGTTATTCCACTATTTCTCTTGGTTATGCCGGCTTATGTGAGTGTGTATATTATATGAAGGGAAAGAGTCATACGGATCCGGAGGCAACTCCCTTTGCCATCGCTGTGATGCAGAAGCTGAATGATGCCTGCAATAAATGGAAGGCAGAAGAGAATATTGATTATTCTGTCTATGGCACACCGCTGGAGTCTACAACTTATAAGTTTTCAAAATGCCTGCAGGAGCGATTTGGAATCATTCCGGGCGTTACAGACAAGAACTACATTACAAACAGCTATCATATTCATGTGACAGAGGAAATCAATGCCTTTGATAAGCTGAGCTTTGAAGCACAGTTCCAGAAGCTTTCTCCGGGTGGAGCGATCAGTTATGTAGAAGTACCGGATATGAAGAACAATATCGAGGCTGTAATTGCCGTGATGCAGCATATTTACGATACGATCCTTTATGCTGAGCTGAATACCAAGAGTGACTACTGCCAGGTATGTGGTTATGACGGAGAGATCGAGATCGTAGAAGATGAGCACAATAAGCTGATCTGGAAGTGCCCGAACTGCGGAAACACGAACCAGGATAAGATGAACGTAGCAAGACGTACCTGCGGTTATATCGGTACCCAGTTCTGGAACCAGGGACGTACCCAGGAGATCAAGGAAAGAGTTCTTCATCTGTAAAAATCAAAATAAAAAATAGAAAAATCGTCACAAGATATTGACCTTGTTAAGAAAATGACATACAATATATTGGTCGTTGACAAAGCTATGAATTAGCTAATCTCATCTATTTCGGATTTATTACATAAGAGAAAAGGGTGCAGCAGATGCTGCACCCTTTTCGATTCTACGATAACACAGGAAAGATAGCGTTATAAAAGGCTGAGAATGATTCAGCAGAACATCTCAGCCTTTTTGCGGTGGTGTGCCTGGCGGCGCACGTTTCTAACGGGTGCAAGTCCCGAATCCGCCCG
>CAVHNP010000079.1:0-10104 GCA_963637505.1 Prevotella sp. CAG:279 | reverse complement strand
CGCCTGCACCACCAAATACAACTGCTGTCTTTCCGTCCATACGGAATAAATCTTTAAGTGCCATTGTTTCATTACCTCCTAGTAATTTAAAACCTATAACTGTCAGGGACCGATAAAATTTTCACGTTTTGTTAGCCGCCTAACTTTATATCTAATATAACTCACATTTTTTGTAAAGTCAATACAAGGATTGTAATATTTTCGACAATTCTTTTTGTGAATTTCCACAAAAGAAAAGACTCCCTGGATTTGTCTAAAAATTCAGAGAGTCTTTTTTCTTCTTTACTGCACCCAAAGTCCAAAGTAAAGGAGAACGAAGGTACCTAATATAATTCTGTACCAGCCAAAGATAATAAAATTATGTTTTCTGATATAGCCCATCAGGAAACGGATGATCAGCATGGATACCACAAAGGCAACGATCATACCGACCAGCAGGATCTGTATTTCATTTCCGGAGAAGGAACCCAGTCCGTACTCCAACACCTTCATTAAGCTGGCACCGAACATAACCGGTACTGCCAAAAAGAAGGTAAACTCTGCTGCCGTTGTTCTGGATACACCGATCAGAAGGGCGCCCAGGATGGTGGCTCCGGATCTGGAAGTACCTGGGAAAACGGCTGCTACCAGCTGAAACATACCGATGATAAAAGCCGCCTTATAGGATAAGTCCGCTATGGAATTCACCTTGGGTTTTCTCTTTGCATTCCAAAGCTCTGCAACGATAAAGAAAATACCTACCAGAATCAGCATGATTGATACGACTTTGTAATTATAAAAAGCCTTTTCAATCTGGTCTCCCCAGAGCAGCTCTACAACAACTGCCGGGATGCAGGCCACAAGGACCTTAAACCACATGGACCAGATGTCCTTCTTAATAAAATGGTTTTCCTTCTTACTGGAGAAGGGCCAGAGCTGCCACCAAAAGGTGAGCACTACCGCAAGGATCGCACCAAGCTGAATGACAACCAGAAACATATCCATAAAGTCGGCATTTACATCCATTGGCATAAATGCATTGAGCAGGATCATATGTCCTGTACTGGAAACCGGCAGCCATTCCGTGATTCCTTCCACAATACCGAAAATGACGGCCTTAATCAGTTCTATCATTAAAAATCTCCTTTTTCTTATCGCTGATCAAGGAAAAGACTCCGGGGAGCTTTTTCCACAGAAACTCCGTCATTATAGCACTATTCGCCCTATTCGCCAACCTCCGCACGCTTTCTTCTATTAAAAGTTTCCCTTGATCAGATTTACCATCTCGATCGCAGACAGGGCACAGTCATAACCCTTGTTTCCGCTCTTAGTGCCGGCTCTTTCGATTGCCTGCTGGATGGTGTCTGTTGTCAGAACACCGAACATCACCGGAATACCTGCGGAAAGGCTTACCTGGGCAATTCCCTTTGAAACCTCTGCACAAACATAATCATAATGACTTGTGGATCCCTTGATCACGGCACCCAAAGCGATCACCGCATCATATCTTCCGCTTTCTGCCATTTTCTTGCAGATCAGAGGAATCTCAAAAGCACCCGGCACCCAGGCAATATCAATATCTTCTTCCTCTACACCATGTCTTACGAGTCCATCCATGGCTCCGCTAAGCAACTTGGAACCGATAAATTCATTAAATCTTCCTACAACAATACCGACTTTGATCTTCTCTGCAACTAATTTTCCTTCTAATACGCTCATTTCTTTTCCTTTCTGCATTCGATGCACTTTCTTAATCATTTACCGCTTCATCATAGTTCAGATAATGGCCCATCTTATTCTGCTTGGTTTTCAGATAAAAGAGGTCTGTCTTCTTAGCCGGGATCTGAATGGGTACCCGCTCAACAATCTTCAGGCCATATCCGTCGATTCCTTCTATCTTTAAGGGATTATTGGTCATCATACGAAGCTCGCTGACTCCAAGATCTCTCAGGATCTGCGCTCCCACGGTATAATCTCTCATATCTGCCGGGAAGCCGAGCTTGAGATTAGCCTCGATCGTATCATAGCCCTGATCCTGAAGCTCATAAGCTCTGATCTTATTCAAAAGGCCGATGCCGCGTCCTTCCTGACGGAGGTAAACCAGAACACCGCGTCCTTCTGCCTCGATCATCTTCATTGCCTGCTCAAACTGTTCTCCGCAGTCACATCTTGCACTGCCAAAGGCATCGCCGGTCAGGCACTCGGAATGTACTCTTCCCAGAACCTGCTTGCCGTCTCCGATTTCTCCCTTTACAAGGGCTACATGATGTTCGCCGTTTATCTTATTGCGGAAGCCGTAAATCTTGAAATCACCATATTTTGTCGGCATCTCGGCGCAGGCAACACGTTCTACCAGTTTTTCATGATACTGACGGTATTTCTTGAGATTTTCGATTGTTCCAACCTTCAGATGATGCTCCTGGGCAAAAGCCAGAAGGTCTTCTTTTCTGGCCATGGTGCCGTCTTCCTTCATGATCTCGCAGCAAAGGCCGATCTCCTTTAAGCCTGCGATCCGCATCATATCAACGGTTGCTTCCGTATGGCCGTCTCTTACCAGAACACCGCCCTCTCTGGCACGAAGAGGGAACATATGACCCGGTCTGCGGAATTTTTCCGGACCGTCAAGTACGGTCTTCAAAGCTGTATAGGATCTCTCATAGGCAGAAATACCTGTCGTAACATCTACATGATCGATCGACTCCGTGAAAGCGGTTTCATGATTGTCCGTATTTGTTCTGACCATGGGAACAAGGTTCAGTTTGTCGCACCAGGCTCCTGACATCGGCATGCAGATCAGGCCTCTGGCATATTTGGCCATAAAATTGACATTTTCCGTTGTTGCAAATTCTGCCGCGCAGATCACATCTCCCTCGTTTTCACGATCCTCGTTGTCCAGCAATACGATGATCTTTCCGTCTCTTAAATCCTGTGCCAACTCTTCTGTTGTGTTAAATTCCATTTTTATTCTCCTTTATAATTTTTCTTCAAAAGTAGCGATTCTGTCCGTCTTTTCTATCTGTACAAATCTATCTACATAAATCCGTATTCTGTCAAAAGTTCCAAGGTCACTTCTTCTTTTTCTTCCTTTTTCTCTTCTTTTGTAAAAAGAAGCTTTTCTACATATTTCCCGATCAGGTCATTTTCCAGATTGACGCTGTCCCCTGCCTTCTTGGACAAAAGAGTCGTTACCTCTCCCGTATGGGGGATCATGGAAATCTTGAAGACCTCTTCATCCACGTAAGCGACTGTAAGGGAAATTCCATCAATGGCAATCGATCCCTTCTCAATGATATAGCGAAGAATCTCTTTTTCTGCCCGGATCGTAACCCAGACTGCATTGTCTTCTCTTTCCATGGAGACAATGCTGCCTCTTCCATCGATGTGGCCGCTTACGATATGACCGCCAAGTCTGCTTCCAAGCGCAAGGGCTCTTTCCAGATTCACGGGGTCTCCAACCTTCAGCTCTCCCAGATTCGACCTTCTCAGGGTCTCAGCCATCACATCGCATTCATAGCTGCCCTCTGCCATACTCGTCACCGTCAGGCAAACGCCATTACAGGCAATACTATCACCGATCTGGCAGTCTTCCAGGACCTTACTGGCTGCGATTCGAAGGATGGAAGATTTGCTTCCCTTCTGCACGGCTTCGATTTTTCCGATTTCTTCTATGATTCCGGTAAACATTTCTTCACCACCCTTCCGCTTATTGCAAAGTCCCCATCCAAGGGAATCACTTCCGTTTTTTCCAAACGCAGGGCATCTTTCAATTCTTCGATGCCGTCTCCGGCGACCGGACTCTTGGCTTCTTTTCCGCCAAGGATCATGGGAGCGATATAGCTGATAACCCGGTCGATCATCCCTGTTTTAATCGCCGATCCTGCCAGGCTTCCGCCTCCCTCGATCATGATCGAATCAATCCCTTCCTCTCCCAGCTTCAGGAAAAGCTTTTTCAGATCCACCTGCTCCTTTTCATCCGGCAGACTAAGGATCTCTATTCCTCTTTCGCGGAGGCGTTTTTCCTTTTCCGGATCCTCTGCTTTGGCAATGGCCAGAATCGTGGCCGCCTGATCCTGCTCCTGCAATATCTTTGCATCCTCCGGAATCCTGAGTTTGGAATCCGCTACGATCCGGATGGGATTTTTTCCTCCCGGCAGTCTGCAGGTCAGCTGGGGATCATCTGCAAGGACGGTTCCGATCCCAACCAGGATTCCCATATATTGATTGCGAAGTCCCTGGGCATGCTTTCTGGAAGTCTCATTGCTGATCCATTTGGATTCTCCCTTTACCGTTGCGATCTTTCCATCCAGACTCATGGCCGATTTCAGGAGAACAAAGGGTTCCTTCTTTCGAATGTATTTCATGAAGATCTCATTTAAGGCCGCCGACTCTTCTGCAAGCAGACCGCTTACCACTTCGATTCCTGCCTCTTCCAGCTTTTTCACGCCTCTTCCAGAAACCAAAGGATTGGGATCCAGAGCGGCGATCACGACCCGCTTGATCTTTTTCCGAACGATCAGATCCGCACAGGGCGGTGTTTTTCCGTAATGGGAACAGGGCTCTAAGGTCACATAAAGGTCTGCTCCGGTCGGATCTTCCGTCAGGCTTTTGAAGGCATTTACCTCTGCATGGCCTTCCCCGCAACGTTCATGACAACCCTCTCCGATGATTCTTCCCTCTTTTACGATGACGGCACCGACCATGGGATTGGGATTGGTCCAGCCTCTGGCTTTTTCTGCAAGGGCAAGAGCTCTCCGCATATATTTTTCATCTTCTTCTCTTAACTTTCCCTTTATCACTTTTTTCTCCTATACAATAAAAAGTATGCGCTTGCGCATACGCCCGCGCGCGAGCGGAATGCGAAGAACTTAATGACGAACGTTTCATAACCTCCTACTTGGTCGCATTGCTGCGCAACACGACATACCGCGAGCTGCGCATCTCCTTTTCTCGTATAGGAAACAAAGTTTCCTATACGAGAAAAAGTCCCCAAATGCCTTTGCATTCAGGGACTCTCTTTCGATTCTCTTTTGCCTGTCCATTTATGACAGCTTCTTTTTATCTCATTTCGTAAAAAAGCTCCGGAATCATTTCTGATCCCAGAGCGTTCTCATACCAAAATAATAAACTAAATCGATATCATCTTCTTTCATCCAGACTATACTGTCGGCTTTGGAATTACACCAAATCATACCTTTCGGCTCGCGGGCTTTACCGCCGGTGGAGAATTACACTCCGCCCTGAAGACTCTATATGTAATTGTCAGAATATTTATTGAACTTGTCTCAACAATTAGGACTATAGCACTTTTCTGTCAGTCCTGTCAAGCCATCTCCTGCAAAATATTCACTTAACGCCGATGACCCGTGATCGTTCTGACGAAGATCAGGGAAAGAATCAGCAATACAATGCCGATCGGCAGGCAGATCCAGGCACTTTTTACAAAACCGGCGATCACATAGGTCACGCAGGAAACCGCTGCCACCAGAACCGCATAGGGGAGCTGGGTGGAAACATGATTGACATGATTACACTGGGCTCCGGCCGAGGCCATGATCGTCGTATCCGAGATCGGAGAACAGTGATCTCCGCAAACAGCACCTGCCATGCAGGCTGAAATAGAGATGATCATCATCTTCGGATCTGTTGTCTGGAAGGCACTTACTACGATCGGAATCAGGATTCCGAAGGTACCCCAGGAGGTTCCTGTCGCAAAAGCAAGGAAGCAGCCGATCAGGAAAATAATGGCCGGCATAAAACTCATCAGATGTCCGTTTGAATTCTGAATTACAATATTTGCAACAAATTCCTTGGCGCCGAGAGAATCTGTCATTGCCTTTAAGGACCAGGCCATTGTCAGAATCAAAATAGCCGGAACCATGGATTTGAATCCCTCCGGCAGGCAGGCCATACAGTCTTCAAAGCTCAAAACCTTGCGAGCCAGATAAAGGATTACCGTAATCAAAAGTCCGAAGAAGGAACCGAATACCAGACCTACGGAAGCGTCTGAATTCGCAAAAGCATCCACAAAGCCTGTGCCTGAGAAGAAGCCTCCCGAATAGATCATGCCAAGTACACAGCAGATGATCAGGGAGACAATCGGGATCAAAAGATCCAGAACGCTGCCCTTTCCCTCTGCGTCATCGTCAATATCAACCGCCTCTCCATAGGGACGATCGGGTGTCGTAAAGATATCGCCGGCAATCGCATTTTCCTCATGGTTTGCCATAGGACCGTAATCCATATTCAGGATAACGATCAGGAACATCATCATGATGGTCAGAAGGGCATAGAAATTAAAGGGAATCGCTCTTACAAAAAGATCCATTCCGTTTGCATCCTCTACAAAGCCGGAAACTGCTGCTGCCCAGGATGAAATCGGGGCAATGATGCAGACCGGTGCTGCCGTTGCATCGATCAGATATGCCAGTTTTGCTCTGGATACCTGATGCTTATCTGTAACCGGTCTCATAACACTTCCGACGGTCAGACAGTTAAAATAGTCATCAATAAAGATCAGACAGCCTAGGATGATCGTTGCAATCTGGGCTCCAGCTCTGGTCTTGATGTGAGAATAAGCCCATTTACCGAAAGCAGCCGATCCTCCAGCCTTATTCATCAGGGCAACCATGGTTCCCAGAATGATCAGAAAGATCAGGATACCTACATTATAGGAATCCGAAAGAACGCTGATAATGCCGTCTACGAAGACATGATTCATGGTTCCCTCAAAGCTGAAACCGGAATAAAGCAGTCCTCCTGTCACGATACCGATAAAGAGGGAACTATATACCTCCTTGGTTACAAGCGCCAGTGCAATCGCGATCACCGGGGGAACAAGAGCCCAGATCGTCTCCTGCACCCTGTCCGCTGATGTCATATTCGCCGCAATTATCCAAAGGATAAAAACGCAGAGAAATGCAATGGCATATTGTTTTCCTTTTTTACTCATACTCTTATCTCCCTTAACAATATGCTATTTTCTTTTATGAGAAGTAAACCAGCTGATCCTCCGGCTGCTCTGCCGGACTCATCTCTGTTTCATAGAGAACCGGTCCTTTTCCGCCGTAGTCCTTGGTAAACTCATATCTTACCTTTGCAGTCAGATCGATCCAGGATTTGTGCTGAACCTGATCGGCATGCTTGCTTCTGCAGGGCATACCCAGGAACTGAATATCCTCTTCACAGCAGGTCATGGCAAATCTTCCCGGCACAAAGCCTTCCTTCTTTCTCTTATAATCATCCGCTTTGTAGACCAGGGCACGGAATTTGATGGTTTTTCCGTTATAATCCTTGGGATGATCCATGATATCCATATAAAAGAGGGCATAATCCATGTCAGACAGCTCTATGAAATCCTGGCTCTTATCAAAGGGAAGCTCACTCATGGCATTCTCGTCAATGGAACCATCCGGGTTTTCATATACGATCTGAGCCTTTTTATTATTGGCCTTAATCGCTGCACGGAATTTTGCCTTAGGCAGATCCGGTGTGGAACGGTTGATGATGATCACATCCGAAAGGAAAAGCTGCTCCATCATCATGGTTCTCATATTGGCCAGATACATTTCAAAGCTGGGACCCTCGACGGTTGTCAAAACCTGAGCCAGGCTCCATGTGGAGGGCAGCTCCAGATCTGTAAAAGTAGCACTCTGCCAAGTGCCGTTATATTCAATAAATACAAAACCGGGCAGGTACTGGTCATTCAGCTCCTGCAGCTTCTCGGCAGTGAAATCTTCTTCCTTCTCGATCATGACCGGAATGATATTTTCTTTTCTGCACTGCTCTTCATCATATTCTTCATCACCGTCTTCGCAGACAATAAGAAGTGATTTCTGTCCTTCTGTAAATCCGGAATTAAAGAGGGTATCCTTGACCAGAGAGGTTTTTCCGCTGTCCATAAATCCGGTAAAAAGATAGACTAATACATCCTGTCCCATATGATTACTCCATTCCAAAGAGATGCTTCATCTCATTCTCATCTACATGTGTACCGATTACAACGACTCTTCCGGTATAATCCGGCTCGCCGTCACGCAGCTCGTAAGCACCCGGAACCATATCAAAATAGATCCAGCTTCCGTCTGTACACTCTATAATTCCCTTTGATCTCAGAATATAGTCATATGCTTCATCTTCAACAAAGGTCTTTAAGACTTCTTCCAGCTTCTCGCGGTCGAATTTGTGAGGTGTCTCAATACCCCAGCTTGTAAATACTTCATCTGCATGATGGTGATGATGATGTTCATGTCCCTCATGGTCATGATCGTGATGGCAGCAGCCCTCTTCGTGATCATGGTCGTGATGGTGTTCATGCTCCTCATGATCATGATGGCAGCAGCTCTCTTCGTGATCATGGTCATGATGATGTTCATGTCCCTCATGGTCATGATGGTGCTCATGCTCCTCGTGATCGTGGTGGCAGCAACCTTCTTCGTGATCATGGTCATGATGATGTTCTGCCTCATGCTCTGCGGTTGCCTGCGCTGCTTCCTCTAAAAGCTCACCCAGCATGCCCTGCTTTGACTCATAAACTCTCTTGATCTGGGCTGCTTCCAGTTCATCCCAGGGAGTGGTAATGATCGCTGCATCCGGATTTTTCTCACGAACCGCTGCAACAACCTTTTCCAGTTTGGCATCATCCAGGGACTGGGTTCTGCTCAGTACAATCGTATTGGCAAATTCAATCTGGTTATTGAAAAATTCACCAAAAGCCTTCATCTGCTTGATTGCCTTTACGGCATTCACAACCGTAACCAAAGCATTGATCTCCATCGGCTTATCCTTGGCAACATTCTGAACGGAGGTTGCCACATCTGACAGCTTGCCGACACCGGACGGCTCTACAATAATTCTGTCCGGATCAAACTGCTCTGCTACCTGCTTCAGATTACGGTCAAAATCGCCGACCATGGTGCAGCAGATACAGCCGGAGTTCATTTCCGAGATTTCGATTCCCGCATCCTTCAGGAAACCGCCGTCAATTCCGACTTCACCGAATTCATTTTCAATCAGAACGATCTTCTCGCCCTGAAAGGCCTCTTCTACCATTTTTTTGATAAATGTGGTTTTTCCGGCGCCAAGAAAGCCGCTGATCACATCAACCTTTATCATTTTTTATCATCCTTTCTTTTATTTTGCATCAAGACCCGTCTCGCCTATCAAGGTGAGGCAAGTCCCTTTATATAATGAGAATTCCGAAGAAGTTTCTATTACATAAATATGATTATAGTTATTCAATCCTAATGATTCATGATACATCAGAATTTCATTTCTGTAAACTCTGTGCTAAAATAAGTAGAACATAAGGAGGCTATTATGCAGGCAAAAAAAACATTCTATAAAAATCAGGCAGAAACAATTATCAAGAACTTGAAAAAAAGAAACATGGACGGCATGTATTTTGAAAGCGGAGCAGAGGTCTGTTCCTATCTTCAGAATCTGATCCAGACGGGACAAAGTGTCGGCGTAGGCGGTACCCAGACACTGGACTGGCTTGGCGTAAAGGCCGATCTGGCCGAACGTGCAGAGAAGGGAGAGATTTCTCTCTTTATGAGAAAACCCGGTCAGACAGAAGAAGAGATCAACCGCCTTTATCTGGATTCCTTCAGCGCCGATCTTTATCTCATGAGCACCAATGCGATCACCTTAGACGGAGAATTATTCAATATTGACGGACGGGGAAATCGTGTGGCTGCCCTGATCTACGGTCCGAAGCAGGTCTATGTTATCGCCGGAATGAATAAGGTTGCTCCTTCTCTTTCTTCCGCCATCGAAAGAGCAAGAAATATTGCCTCTCCGGCGAACTGCAACCGCCTTTCCAGACAGACGCCCTGCGCCGTGACCGGCAGATGCTCCGACTGCAGCTCTCCGGATACAATCTGCTCACAGTTTGTTTATACCCGCCATTCCGGTATTCCGAACAGGATCCATGTGCTTCTGGTTGGGGAGGAGCTGGGCTATTAAGATTTTCGCTTTATTCTATATCTCAAAAATTCCATCGAACAAAAGGCCGAGAATGATTCTACCAGATCAAAAACACGCTCTCGCTCTATATCGTATCGCCCTGGCGATGCGATGCACGCGAGGCGCCATCGTGCAAAGCACGATTTAAAATGGCGCCGGAGT